>JAITVB010000081.1 GCA_031286025.1 Rikenellaceae bacterium | reverse complement strand
GGATGGGTGTTGAGCGTGTTTATCATCTCCTACGGCCTGTTGCAGGTGCCGCTCGGAGTGTGGGGCGACCGGCGGGGACACCGCACGGTGTTGGCGCTGATCGTTCTCTGGTGGTCGGTCTTCACGGGGTTCACCGGGATGGCGGGCGGCTTCGTGTCGCTGCTCGTGATCCGGTTCCTGTTCGGGATCGGCGAGGCGGGCTCCTACCCCTGCATGACGGGGGTGATCGGGCGTTGGTATCAAAAGTCTGAAACTTCGATCGCTCAAGGCTATATCTGGGCCGCGAGCCGCATGGGCGGGGCACTGACCCCCTTTGTGGTCATCCCCGTGATCGCCTTCTTCGGATGGCGGACGGCGTTTTATATGTTGGCTGCGTTGGGGGTGGTCTGGGCCGTGGCGTGGTATTTCTGGTATCGTGACAATCCCCGGCAGATGAAGGGTATTTCGCAAGCGGAATTAGGAAAACTTCCGGAACCATCGGACAGAAAAACACTAAGGATTCCGTGGAAGGCGATTATGCGCGGACGGCAATTCTGGCTCATTCTGGTAATGTACTGGTTCTATGCCTGGGGCAGTTGGTTCTTCTTCTCGTGGTTCCCGACCTTTATGGAAAAGGGACGCGGGTTTGCGCAGGCCGAACTGACTTACGCCGTCGCCGTACCGTTTATCCTGAGCATGATCGGCAACATTTCGGGGGGCTACCTGAGCGCCCGGTGGTCGAAGAAATATGGGTTAAAAATAGGGCGTAAACTGTTGGGAGTCGGCGGATTGGCCGTTTCTGCCATCTTTATGTTCCTGGCGGCGTTCATTCCGGGCAAGATGCAGGTTTTTATCTTCCTGTCACTTTGCTTCGGGGTGATCGACCTGATGCTGCCTAGCGCATGGGCCATCTGTATCGATGTCGGGAAACGTTATGCCGGAGCCATTTCCGGGGCGATGAACACCGCGGGCAACATCGGCGGGTTTGTTTGCGCCACAGTCTTCGGGTATATCGTCAGCAGCACCGGGAATTACAATTATCCGCTCTTTGTGATTGCCGGGATGCTGATCATCAGCGCCATCCTCTTTCTGGGCATCGATCCGACCAAGCCGTTGGTGGCGGACGAAGAAGCGGAAGCCGCAGAAGCAAAATAACCGGTAATTTCAACCTGTCGTTGCAAAAACAAAAACCGTGGAATTTCGTACGAAGGCCGTACTCCCTGACTTTCCGTTCACTATCGACCACAACCGGCGCGGGTTGGTCGTCGGGTCATGCTTTGCGACAGCGATGGCGACTCGGCTCAGGGCCATGAAGATGCCTGTCGTGGACAATCCCACGGGGGTGGTTTACAACCCGCTGTCGGTGGCCGGCGTGTTGCGGGCGGCTGAGGCGGGGCGACAATACAAGGAAACCGACCTGATCGAAAACAACGGCCTCTGGTGCTGTTTCGACCACCACGGGTCGTTTTCGGGTCCGGATCGGGGCGCAGTGCTGAAAAACATCAACGAAAAAATGGTCGCCGCCCGGGGAGCGTTCGATGCAGGCGACTACTTGACTCTCACCTGGGGTACGGCATGGGCCTTTCGTTATGGGCCGACGGGCGCCGTAGTCGCCAATTGCCATAAAATTCCGGCGAGGGAGTTCGAACGGTTCCGGATCGAACCCGAAGCGATTGTCGCCGAATTCGACGCGCTGTTTTCGCAAGCGGCTTATCAATCGAAAAACATCCTGCTTACCGTCAGCCCCATCCGCCACCTGAAGGACGGAATGGCGGCCAACCAACTCAGCAAGTCGATCCTCGTCATCGCCGCCCACCGGTTGGCCGAAAAATACGCCAACGTCCATTATTTCCCGGCCTACGAAATCGTAATGGACGACCTGCGGGATTACCGCTTCTATGAAGCCGACATGATCCATCTATCGACGGTGGCCGTCGACTACATCTGGGAACTTTTTTGTGAAAAGTTGGTTGCACCCTCCACCCGCGAACTTTTCAAAAAAATCGAAAAAATCCATGCCGCGCTCGGCCACCGGCCTTTCCGGGCCGGCAGTGACGCCTGCCGGGCGTTTCGGCATTCGGTGACGGCTCAGATCGATGTACTTGAGAAATTGTGCCCGGCCATCGACTGGAGCGAAGAGAAAAAACAACTTTCCGCCTGATGAGCCAACTCCGAAAAATCACGTGCGACCGTTGCGGTGCGGAGGTGCGCATCCCTCTCTTCTGGGTGTTGGGCATCGAAGGCATTTTTTATTGCAGGGCCTGCCGGCAGCATTTTAAGATCGATTATAAACTCGGAGCGCTGCTCGCCGGGTTGGGATGGGCTACGGCGTGGGCGGCGATGCAGTTGATCGCCTGTTTCACGACGGCCGTTACGCTGACATTGGCCGTGTTGGCATTTCTGCCCCTGGGGGGTTTCTTTTCGTTCGCGATGCGGCGGGCGATGCTTTGGGGAAAAATACGGCGCAGAAATCAGAAATAATTGCCTATTTTTGTCGGATCAAACCATAGGTTTATGCCAAAAAGTACATTTTTCGCTGTTTTCGCCTGTGCGCTGCTGACCGGATTGGGGAGAGAGGGTGCGGCACAAACCCGGCAACACCCGAAACTGATCGTCGAAATCGTCGTCAGCGGTATGCGCTACGACTACCTCGACCACTTTTCGGCCAATTTCCAGGAGCGCGGGTTCCGGACGTTTATCCAACACGGGGTCAACTGCACCAACGCACGCTATAACTATATGGGCAACAACACTCCTGCCGGTCTCTCGACGTTGGTGAGCGGGGCCAATCCCTCGACCCACGGCATCGTTGCACAGCGTTGGATCGACTTCACGACCAACCTGCCGGTCGAAGCGGGCGAAGATCTCAATTACTATGGTGTCGGCGGGACGGAACTTTTCGGGCAACATGCCCCGACACGGATCACCGTCAGCACGATCGGCGACGAGATCAAGCGAAAAAGCGCTCAGTCGCGGGTGATCAGCCTGGCGCTCGACCCGACCTCGGCCATATTGGCCGGAGGGACGGCGGCCGATGCCGCCTACTGGTTCGACACCGACCGCGGGCGTTGGGGGACGAGCACCTATTATTTCAACCGCTTGCCGGCCTGGGTCGAGGGCTACAACAACGCCGGGGCCGCCAACGCATACAACCAACGCGTCTGGACGATGTCGCTCGCTCCCGACAAATACCGTTACGACGAAGGAGGACAAGCCATCACCACTCCCTCCCGCCGGTCGGGCATTGCGGCCACGATCGGTTTTTCGCTCGAATCGCTCTTCCGCCGGCAGCCCGAGAAATCGAACTACGCCGGATTGCGCCTGATGCCGATCGGCACCGAAATGCTGATGGAGTTCGCCCGCCAGACCATTCTGGCCGAAAACCTCGGCAAAGACGAGCACCCCGACTTGTTGGTGATCACGATCGATCCGACGCGTCACATCGCCGAAGCCTACGGGCCCGAGTCGGCCGAGATCGAGGACGCTTACTACCGATTGGACCGCGACCTGCAAGAGACGATCGACCTGGTCGAAAGCACAGTTGGCAAGGAAAATGCCGTGTTCGTCCTTACCGCCGACCACGGCACGAGTGATACCCGCCGTGCGGAAAACCGCCAACCGGTCGGACGTTTCAACGTGATGCAGTTCAAGGTGCTGATGAACGGTTTTTTGAACACGCAGTACGGTGCGGCCGAATGGGTGACCGACTACCGGAACAGGAACCTTTACCTCAACCATCGGCTCGTTTTCGAACAGGGGTTGAATTTGACCGAGATGCAGGAAAAAACGGCCGCCTTTGCCCTGCAACTGCGGGGCGTGGCCCAGGCCATGACCGGATCGTCGTTGCAGAACAACTACTTCGGGGGCGGGTCGATGGAAAAGATCCAGAACGGCTTCTACCCGAAACATTCGGGCGACGTGGTGGTCAACCTGCTGCCGGGGTGGATCGAGGACGACGACCGGACGTCGGCCACCGGGTCGATCTATGAATACGACGCCCACGTGCCGCTGATGTGGTATGGCGGCGGACTGCGGGCCGGGGAAGTGCATCGGCCGGTGGATATGACCGACGTCGCCCCAACCATGGCCCGGTTGATAGGAGTGAACCGGCCCGACGCGGCTACGGGCAACGAAATCACGGAAGTGGTTTCGGGGTGGTAACGGCCATGCGCTGCCGGAAAAAAGCGAGCTAACGAAACGTTTTGAAAAATGCTGCACGATAAGATACAGGACGAGATCATCGACGAATTCTCGATCTTCAACCCATGGCTCGACAAGTATAACTACCTGATCGAACTGGCCAAAGAACTGCCGCCCATCGACGAAAAACATCGGACGGACAATTTCCTGATCCAGGGATGCCAATCGCGAGTATGGGTCGATGCCGATCTGCGGGACGGGAAAATGCGCTTCTCAGCCGACAGCGACGCGATCATCACCAAGGGCATCATCGCCCTGCTGATCCGCGTACTCAACGGGCGCACGCCCCAAGAGGTGATCGACGCCGACCTCTACTTCATCGACCGGATCGGGCTGCGCGAAAACCTTTCGCCCACCCGCGCCAACGGGCTGTTGGCCATGATCAGGCAAATGAAGTATTTTGCGATGGCGTATGCAGCGGTCGGAGACAAAAATCCGGAGGCGGCACACGAACCCAATGACGAAAAACGGACGAGAAAATGACACCGCAAGAAATTCTCGACATTGAGAAGGACATTGTCCTGGTGCTTAAAAACATATACGACCCCGAGATTCCGGTCAACATCTACGATCTGGGCCTCATCTATGAGATCGACGTCGACCCCTCGGGCGAGACGACGATCCGCATGACACTCACCGCCCCCAATTGCCCGATGGCCGACCAGTTGGTCGACGAGGTACACGACCGGGTAAAGGAGACCAAAGGTGTGACCGACGCCCACGTGATCCTTACCTTCGACCCGCCGTGGGACAAGAGCCGGATGTCGCCCGAGGCACTGCTCGAACTCGGTTTCCTGTAGCCGTCGCCGCTATCTCCGAAATTCCCCGAACGTATGACCGAAGAACAACAGATCGACCTACTCTCCTTTGTATGGCAACACGGCCTCTATGATGCCGGACGGTTGGCTACGCGCGACGGGGAGCCTGTGGCGGTGATCCGCCCGGGCAGCCGCGATGCGGGGCAGCGGCCGGGCCTTTTCCGGGGAGCCGAAATTTCGATCGGCGGCAAGACGCTTGCGGGCCACGTGGCGATCCACCGCCGGGCTTCCGAATGGGGCGTCCTGCGCCGCAACAACGATCCGGAGTACGACGGAGTGATCCTCAACGCGGTGGCCGACAACGATCGCCTGGCCTACAAACTCGACAATACGTTATTACCTGCGGCGACGATGAAATACAACCTTTCGCTCGAACGCCTCCATGAAACCCTGTTGGCGAGTGCGGGCAACGGCCGGTGCGCGCAGGAGATGGCCCGGATGGACGACATTGTGGTCAAGAACGCCTGTACCCGGCTGATGGTTGAACGTCTGGAACGCAAATGCGGGGAAATTCTCGAAATTCTACGCTCGGTCAACGGCAGTTGGTACGAAACATTCTACATCGTGATGTTCCGCACGATGGGCCTCGGTTCGACCGAGAGCAAACGGCGCTATATGGCGTTGGCCAAAGCGTTGCCCTATGCGACGGTTTGCCGTGAGTGCGGGGCGTTGCCTGCGGTCGAGGCGTTGCTTTTCGGGGTGGCCGGGTTTCTGGAAGACCACTTTGCGGACGATTATTACCTGCAGATGCAAGAACGCTTTGCAGAGTTAAGCGGAAAATATAACCTGAAAGCGCTGAAGTTCGGGGTGTGGAGTTCGCACGGAATGCGTCCGGCCAATTTTCCGGCGATACGCATCGCACAGTTGGCCAAGTTGATCGACTCGAACGAGTTTATGTTTCGCAACGTTATCTCATGCGAAACGTTGGCGCAAGTCAAAAAGCTGTTTGACATCGAGTTGCGCGACTACTGGCGCGAACATTTCACCTTCGACCGCCGCTCGCCCGAAGCTAACAAATCGTTGGGCGAGATGACGATCGACATTTTTATAATCAATCTCGTCGTGCCGATCCTCTTTGCCTTCGGCAGCTTTATGGAAGAGGAGGCGCTCAGGGAGCGGGCGCTCGATTTTCTGGACGAGGTGGCACCCGAGACG
>JAITVB010000069.1 GCA_031286025.1 Rikenellaceae bacterium | reverse complement strand
TGATGGGTTTCGGGTGCAACGTGCCCGCCATCATGGCCACCCGCACGCTCGAAAGCAGGAAAGACCGGCTGTTGACGACGCTCATCATTCCGTTCATCTCGTGCAGCGCGCGGCTGCCGGTCTATGTGTTGTTCATTTCGGCCTTTTTTGTAAAGAACGGGGGACTGGTGTTGGTATCGATCTACCTGATCGGAATCACGGTTGCCGTGCTCACATCGCTATTGCTGAAACGGGTGTTCTTCCGCAAGGAGGAGGCGCCGTTTGTGATGGAGCTTCCCCCCTACCGCGTCCCGACCACGCGCAACGTGGTGCGCCACATGTGGGGCAAGGGGGCCCAGTATCTTAAGAAAATGGGGAATGTGATCCTTATCGCCTCGGTGCTGATCTGGGTGTTGGGCCATTATCCGCTCGCCAAACCGGGTATGAGCGCGGCCGAGCAACAGGAAAATTCCTACATCGGTCGCCTGGGTAAGGCGGTCGAACCGGCCATCCGACCGTTGGGCTTCGACTGGCAGGTGGGGGTGAGTCTGATTACCGGGTTTGCCGCCAAAGAGGTGGTCGTGAGCACGATGGCCGTGTTGGCCGGTAACGGCCAAACACCGATCGAAGTAAACGGCGATGGAGAGGCGGATGAGGCCGCCCGATTCTCGACCCTGAAAGAAAACCTCAAGACCCGCGCCTATACATACGGCCCCCGCGCCGGTCAACCGGTATTCAGCCCGTTGGTGGCTTACGCACTGATGATCTTCATTCTGATCTATGTGCCATGTATCGCGGTGATCACCGCAATCTGGCGCGAGGCAGGGTGGCGGTGGGCGCTCTTTTCGGTGTTCTACACGACGGGGATGGCATGGCTGTTGGCCTTTGCCGTTTACCGGATCGGAATGATCTTTGTCTGAATCGTCGGCTATGCAAACCATCCTGGTCATCCTCATCGTTGCCGCATGCGTTGCTGCCCTCGGTTGGCGCCTCTGGAAATATTTCCGGCGGGGCACGGTCGATTGCGGTTGCAGCGCGGGGAACGATTGCCCGGGCAACGGTGCAAAAAAGCCGGACGGGGACGGCGGCACCATCTCCCCTATCCCTTTCTGCAGCAACTGCCCGATCGGCGACACGTGCCACTCGTCCCGGAAAAAGGAATCATAGGCCTGCTCCATCACTGCTGTCTGCCCCGTCCCTCGAAGCGCAATCTGCGTTTTATTTTTACTTCATTGTCATTCAGTGTATTTCAAAAACATTCACAAAAAAACTAAGAAATTAGTTTTATGTTCGCAACACCGCTCTGCACAGCCTCCGATACCGCTCATCGCCAAATATAACATTACGAAACAATGACAACGAAACAAGAACTGACCCGCGCCGAGCTCGAAGTGATGCAGATTCTCTGGCGCACGGATAACGCCTTTGTCAACGACATCCTCGAAGAGATGCCCGACCCAAGGCCGGCCTACAACACGGTGTCGACCATCGTGCGCATCCTTGAGAAGAAAGGGGTCGTGGGCCATGAAGCTTTTGGCAAAAGCCATCGCTATCGCCCGCTGATCGGCAAGGAAGAGTATACCCGGAACTTCATGCAGGGAGTGATGCACAACTTTTTCGACAATTCGTTCACGCAACTCTTTTCGTTCTTCTCGGCCAGCGAAAATCTTTCGACGGCCGAGATCGAAGAAATCCGCCGCATCGCCGAACAGATTGCCAGGCAGAACAAATAATTAACCGGTAAAACGTCGATTATGGAATTGCCATATATCTTTCAAACCCAGATTTGTTTCGCCCTGCTGTGGGTGCTTTACCGGGCGCTGCTGCAACACGGCAGGCAGTTCGACCACAATCGGGCCTACCTGTTGGGGGCAGTGGCGGTGTCGTTCGTCGTGCCGTTGCTTTCAATACCGGTTTATCCGGCAGAACAAATCGTGGTACCGGTCTTCGCGGGCGAGATCGTGCTTCCTGCCGGGCTAACTGTGACCGAGGTCGCGCCCCAAACGGTCGGCATGGCCGACGTGGCGTGGATCGTCTATGGCACAGGTGCTTTGCTGCTGTTCGGAGCGTTGGTCGTCCAGTCGGTCCGCCTGTGGCGGCGGGTGCGCGGCGGCCAACGGATCGTGCTGCCCGAGAACGGAGTGGTCTACTACACCGACAAAGTCGAAACCGCCTTCTCGTTCTTCAACCGCATCTTTGTCAATCGCACCCGGATCGGCGATGCCGGATTACCCCATGTGATCGCCCACGAAATGGCCCACGTGCATCTGCGCCACAGCCTCGACTCGCTGCTATGCGAGATACTGACCATCGCCCTGTGGTGGAACCCCTTCGTGTGGCTCTGGAGCCGCTCGCTCAAAGAGGTGCACGAATTCCAGGCCGACCGCCGCGTGCTGCGCGACGAATTCGATTCGAGCCGATATATCTACCTGATTATCAGGAATCTGACTGATCTGCATCCGGAGTTCGTCAGGGGGTTCAGTTATTCACTGCTTAAAAACCGACTGATTATGATCGAAAAACAAAAACGGGGCAAACCGGAACGTTTCCGGATATTGCTCGCCGCACCGACCTTGGTGGGATTGTTGGCCCTATTCTCATTCACCGAACGTCCGGCCACCGACGAACCGCCGCAGGCACAACAGAAACAGGTCATCACCATTAAAAAGAGTATCGACGGAAACGGAAACGCACAAGCCGCCTATACCATCGACGGCCGCGAGGTGACGCTCGAAGAGCTGAATACCCTTAAACCCGAACTGATCGAGCGAATCAATGTATCTACCGACGCGCTCCCGAACGAGGTCGCTGCACCCGGTAAACCTGTAAACGGACTATCCGGCGCGGTGGTCATGGCGGGCCGGAACGCCGACTCCGTACAGGCGGACGGCGTGCATGGAGGAGTGATGATCAAAGTGCAAGGGAATAAAACACCCGTCTCTCTGTCTGAAAATGTAGTGATTTATGTCAACGGCGAGGAGGTTAATCGCGAAATAATGAGTAAGATCGATGCGGAAGCTATTCAGAGCATCGATGTGATCAAAGAGAAGTTGGGCGGCGATACCACCGGGATCATCAGGATCCAATTGAAAGATGGAAAAACCCTCGTTTCTGCCATCAAGGCCCCGGCAACAAACGGAGAAATAGTCGGATACTACTTCTCCGACAAGAAAACAGCAACGGATGCTCAAGCGACAGTACAAACGATCCGGATCAGGAGCCGGTCTTCAAACACAGCCATGGGTAGCGGCGAAGGGAAACCGCTCTTCATTGTCGATGGCGTCGAAGCAGTGAATGTCGACAACATCCCGACTGAAAACATTCAACGGATCGAGGTACTGAAGGATGCCGCTTCAACAGCCGTCTACGGCCAACGGGGCGAAAACGGGGTGATCATCGTTACCACCAAGTCAGCCGCCGCAGCCCAAAGCGCAAAAATCTTCATCAACGGCCAACCGGCGACAATGGAAGAATTTGCGAAATTTACCCCGAAACAGATCAAGAGTATGGATTATGACAAGGCGACGAACACGATGCATGTCATAACCAAATAACTTTTTTCACAGCGCGTTTTTTAGTCGGAACGGTGCGGCCCGTATTGGGCCGCACCGCTCCTTTTTTGAATCCGCTTTTGGAAAGGCACAAAAGTCGAAGCCCCCCTTTAACGGGAAGAAAATCGCACCTAAAATCTCTTGCGATGAGCACGACATTTGCGTTTATCGGCGATTAATCGATATCTTTGCGCGTCATGACACGGATCGGGATCATATCGGACACCCACGGTTGGTTCGATGACGCCTTGCGCGAATTCCTCGCCGGGGCCGACGTCGTCTGGCACGCGGGTGACATCGGCAACCTGTCGACGGCCGACGCCATCGCGGCTTTCCGTCCGATGACGGCCGTCCATGGCAATATCGACGGAGCCGAGGTACGGTTGTGTTATCCCCGGTTCCAACATTTTTCGTGCGAGGGAGTGAACGTACTGATGACCCACATCGGGGGCTATCCGGGGCATTACGATGTCGAAGCGTTGGGCCGCATCCTCGAATTCCGGCCGCGCATTTATATCAGCGGCCATTCGCATATCCTGCGGGTGATGCCCGACCGCAGGCACGATCTGCTGCACATCAATCCCGGCGCAGCCGGCATCTATGGGTTTCATCGGGTACGGACGGCGGTTCGCCTCGAAATCGACGGCGATAAAATCCAAAACCTTGAGGTTGGCGAGTGGGACCGCGGGTGATTTTTTGAGGATAGATCGCCATCT
>JAITVB010000067.1 GCA_031286025.1 Rikenellaceae bacterium | reverse complement strand
TTTCCCCGAATCAGGGGATTTTTTTGCGCTCCAGGATACGCGACCTTTGCGGTATAAAAATTCGACCTTGTTTTTTATGCTGAAAAAAGCGACGCTTCTTGTCTTCGCGGCGGCCGTTTCGCTTGCCGCCGCCGCCCAAACCGAAACCCCGGATCCGTTCTCGTTCGAAAGCTCCTATATCGGCGACACCTATTACAACGCCGCCGGCGGTCTGCGCACCGGCGGCGGATTTATGGGGATGAGCAATATCAAAGTCGGATTCGACACCGAAAAAGCCCGTTGGTGGCGCGGAGGATCGTTCTTCGTCAACGGGGCCTCGATCCATGGCAAGTCGCTGACGGAAAACTATCTCGGAGATTTGCAGGTTGCCTCGAACATCGACGCGGGCGAACACATCTACCTCCACGAATTGTGGTTTCGACAACAACTTGGCTATGTGTCATTTATGATCGGTTTACAGGATTTGAACGCCGAATTTATGGTCAGCGAAGGCTCGGGGGAGTTTATCAACAGCTCGTTCGGCGTGCCGCCGGTGATCGCCACGGGGATCCCGGTACCGATCTTTCCGCTCACGGGATTGGGCCTTTCGGTACGGTGGGATATTGACGAACAATGGGCGCTGCAAGGTGCGCTGTTCGACGGTAACCAGACCGCCTTCGAGCACAACCCGCACAACGTTCATTGGAATTTCTGCAAGGACGACGGCCTGCTCGCGATGGGAGAAGTACATTATGAAGGACGCTTCAAGTTCGGCGCATACTACCATTCTGCCGACAAGAACTATGGCTTCTATGTCATTGCCGACCAACCCGTTACCGAACGACTGAATCTGTTCGGACAACTGGCGATGGCGCCTAAAAACAAGAACGACAACAACTATTCGTTAGGATTGGGTGCGAACTATGCCCTTGCCGAGCGGCACACAGCAGGCTTTGCCGCCACCCATGCCGGCCTGCGTCCCGCTACCCACAAGCATGAGACGGCTCTGGAAATCTATTACAAAAATGCGCTCAACGATAATATCGCCCTGCAACCCGACTTCCAATACATCGTCAACCCTTCGGGCGGCGAAACGCGGCTGAACAACGCAGTGGTCGGGATGTTAAGACTGCATATTGACTTTTAACGCGCCATGAGATTTTTATCCGATTTGGAGAACTGCCCAAGCGCCGTCATCTCCCGAATAAACGACCGCAAGGAGTTTTATCCCGCTCAAAACTCGATTTAACCGCGCTCCTTGAACAACCGGTCGTACTACCTGTATCCCCCATCTTTTCAAGTTAAAATTTATTATAAGACCTTAACTCTTTGTGCGGGCTAAGTCAGGAACTCCATAAACAAAAATAATCAGATAAATATTTGGATTTGAATGGATTTTTGATTTACTTTCGAATAATTTCATCATTATTATCTTCTTCCTAAAAACATTGGGAGTTATGAAAAAGATTTCGATGTTATTTTGCGCGGGGGTGCTCATGAGCGCTCTCGGTGCCGCGTTTACGGCCTGCAACAATGAGCCGAACGAAACGGAAGACCCCGAAACAAAAGGGGTGGATGTATCGTTCACCGAATACTCCTTAGAAGAGGGTGTTCCGGGTGAAGAGATTTCAGCCCGTTGGGTCAACCTTCCCGATGAGAACAACACCCTTCTTGTCATCAACAGCGACGAGGAATTGAAAAAGTATGTCGAAGGCGACTATCCCGAGATCGATTTAACAAAACACACATTACTGTTGGCGTATGGCTACAAGGGAACAGAAATTCATTCGGTAAGCGTCGAAGGCTTGCGGAAACTCTCGGAGAGCAAGTACAAATTGAATGTTGAACTTGTTATGACTTTTGCAACTCGTCCTGATGCTTGGTACGTAGCGCTTATTACCGACAAATTGAACGAAAATAGTAAGGTCGAATTAAATGTCAGTGACGGGTTATGAAAAACATCAGTAAAAGAATCTTTGCGTTAGCGGCATTATGTACTGCGGCCTTGTTGTTTGTGTTTTCGGGCTGCGCAGACGATCCGCTTGAAAACAACTTGGAAAACTCCGATGAATTGACTATCGCTACCCGAGGCGGCGACGGCGGCTCTCCGTATTATTTTTACGATCACGAGGGTGAGAAAATATATCTCTCGTTAAACACGGAACATGCGTTTTTCTCGGCAGTGGAACCTCGATTATCTGCCGATATTACGCAACGCGGTGATAAAGCCGTAGAATTTCAATCCGACAATGGCGATAAAAAACAGCATGCAGGCAAACAGGGTGTAAATCGTTACAGTACCGAATTGAGTTTCGAAAAAGGACTGTCGGACGAACAATATTTAGAGTTATTGGCGGACATCGGGCGTCAGAATAAAGATGTCCTTGTAGCTCCCTATTTCAATGACCAATATGGCAGCAAAATCGGACTGTCCAATTTCTTTTACGTCAAGTTGAAGGATGAAAACGATGTTGCATTGCTCGAAAAAACCGCAACGCAATATGATTGCGTCATTGTCAGTCAGGATGAGTTTATGCCGTTATGGTTTACATTGAGCGTGACCGAAGCCTCGGAACTCACTGCGCTAGAAAGTGCCAACCTTTTTCATGAATCCGGCTTGTTCGTAGCGGGAGAACCGGATTTGATGGCTGACATTGCACTCAGTAACGACCTGTATTATGCCCAGCAATGGGGGCTGAAAAACACCGGACAGTACGGAGGTATGTCGGGTGTCGATATTAAAGCCGAGCAGGCATGGCCGATATCGACAGGTCAGAATATTATTGTGGCTTTGATAGACCAAGGTGTCGATTTAGATCATCCCGATCTGGTCGCTAATAAACACTCTTTGAGTTTTGATTGTCAAACCGGTGGTACGGCGCTGCAAAGTATTCGAGGCAATCACGGCACGGCGGTTGCCGGAATCATTGGTGCGGTCATGAATAACACAAGCGGCATTGCGGGAGTTGCACCCAATTGTAAATTAATGTCGATAAGTCACAGCCTTTCGTCATCTGTTACGAACATTAGACAGCAACTGGCCGCCGGAATAAACTGGGCATGGCAAAAAGGTGCGCATGTTATTAATTGTTCATGGGGACACCAAACTGCTTTATCCGGCTCATATATTACAGATGCTATTAACAACGCCACAACAAAAGGTCGGGGAAACAAAGGTTGTGTGGTCGTTTTTTCTTCGGGAAATGACTTGCCTTTTACAACGGTCAAATATCCGGCCACTTTACCCAACGTTATCGCTGTAGGAGCCGTGGATCGAACAGGAACGAGGTCGATATGGAACAGTTCACAGGCAAGTAATTATGGCCCGGAACTGGATGTCGTTGCTCCCGGTACTGATATTTACACCACAGACAGACAAGGTTCTGTTGGTTATACTTCCGGAAATTACGATCCCTCTTTCGGCGGCACTTCCGCCGCCGCTCCCCACGTGGCGGGCGTAGCGGCGCTGATCCTTTCTGAATATCCAGACCTGACATCGTCGGAAGTAAGGTATCGCATTGTGAAGACGGCCCAGAAACTTCCTTCGTATGCATTTACTAATCCGTATACTAATCCGCCGGGTACTCTTCTGTCCGAAGCCAGAAACGCTGAAGTAGGCTATGGATTGGTAAATGCTTATGCCGCCCTCTCCCCTGTTCCGTATGTTCTTTATTTTGAGCTAATTAATGCCAACGAACAATGGAAGACTTTCTTAATTGAGATTCAGTCGACAGATGGGGGCCTGCTTTCATATCAGGACAGTTTTACCTTGTCTACCAACCAAATGTATACGGCACGATACGACTTATTCCCGGGTAATTTTCGGGTTTCGGCATATGCCGAAACGGATTTCGTCGATTGTGAGTATAACTTTACTGTCGTAAAAGGAGGATCGCTGAGGCTTTCGTACTTTGGAAATTCAAATACCCCTCCTTACTGGGGTTCCCCTTGGTTTACTTCGAATTAACGTTCGAAATAATCCCCTTTTAGTCTGTCGTCATTGTAAAGAGTCAAATCGACGTAATACCGATCCGGTCATTGCCGTGGTCAGCGTGAAAGAATTCAATTCATGCCATGTGCGGAGACGATTAAAGCGTGATGCCGGTTTTAAAGATTGCGACCTCCCTGTAATTGTTTTTCTCGTTGTTCACCTGCTCGCCGTTGGCAACCTTAAGGACATACTCGATAAACTTGTCGCAGGTTTCCTCGATCGTCTTGTCCTCGACGATCACCCCGGCGTTAAAATCGATCCAATTCGGCTTGTTTTTGCAGAGGGCCGAGTTGGTCGAGATCTTCATCGTGGGAACGAACGTGCCGAACGGCGTACCGCGGCCTGTGGTAAAGAGCACGATCTGACACCCGGCCGCCGCCAGGGCCGACGCCGCCACCAGGTCATTGCCCGGTGAGCTTAACAGGCTCAGACCCTTGGTCTTGATCCGGTCGGCATACATCAGTACGTCGAGCACCACCGCCTTGCCGCACTTCTGGGTGCAACCGAGCGATTTTTCCTCAAGTGTCGAGATTCCGCCCGCCTTGTTGCCCGGCGACGGATTTTCGTAGATCGGCTGATTCAGTTTCGTGAAATATTCCTTGAAATCATTGATCAGGTGGACGGTTTTGTCAAACGTTTCGCGGTTGACGCAACGGTTCATCAGAATCGTTTCGGCGCCGAACATTTCGGGCACCTCGGTCAGGATCGACGAGCCGCCGTTGGCGATCAGGAAGTCCGAGAATACCCCCAGGAGCGGGTTGGCGGTAATCCCCGAAAAGCCGTCCGAGCCGCCGCATTTGAGCCCCACTTTCAATTCGGAAACAGGTACTTCGGTGCGCACGTCTTTCGAGGCCGCGGAGTAGATCTCGCGCAGCAACTTCATCCCTTCGACATGTTCGTCATGGACTTGTTGGGTAACCATGAATTTTACGCGCTCCGGGTCAAATTCACCCAAGAATTCGCGGAACGCATCGGGTTGGTTGTTTTCGCATCCGAGCCCCACCAACAACACGCCGCCGGCGTTGGGATGCTTCACCATGTCGCGCAGGACCTTCCGGGTATTCTCGTGGTCGTCGCCCAACTGCGAACAGCCATAGTTGTGCGGGAAAGCGACGATCGCGTCCACACCCTTGCCCCCGGTCTCCTTGCGAAGATCTTCGGCCAAGTCGTTGATCACGCCGTTGACACAGCCCACCGTCGGGATCACCCAGATCTCGTTGCGGATGCCCACTTCGCCGCTCGCACGGCGGTAGCCTTGGAAAGTGGTGCCCTTTTTATCCGAATGCACCTTTTCCAGTTTCGGTTCGTAGGTATACTCCAAAAGACCTTCGAGGTTGGTCTTGATGTTCTTTTCGTTGACCCAGGCGCCTTGGGCGATCGCTTTGAGCGTGTGGCCGATCGGGTAGCCGTACTTGAGCACGTCCTGCCCCTCGGCCAGATCGGTGATGGCAAATTTGTGGCCGGCGGGAATCTCTTCGAGCAAGGTCAACTCGTTGCCTTCAATGGTCATTTTCTCGCCCGCAGGCAAGGCCGCAATGGCGACGGCCACATTGTCGGCCGGGTTTATTTTCAGAAATTTGGTCGTCATGTTCCGGTGTTTTTATGTGAGATAAAAGCAGCTATTGCCGCTTCGCGTGGCAATAGCTGCTTGACGGTCGGTGATCAGAGGATGTCCTTGACGGTTTCGAGCATACCCTTTTCCTGGATCGAGGCCAGATAGCCGCTCAACTTATCGGTAAGGCCAGGGATATTGTTCAGGTCTTCGCCCCAGATGAAGTCGGCCGCCAGTACACCTTTGGCCACACATTTCACGCAACCCTTGCCCCAGAGTTCGGTCAACAGAGCGAGGATCTTCGGATCGTCGTTGGGCACGATTTCGTCGGCGCCGCGTTTGCCGCCCTTGTAGTAGGTGATGATGCCGGCCAGGCCGAGCACCAACGCCGAAGGCAATTGACCCTTGCGTTCGAGGTAGATTTTCAGCCCCGGCAGGTCGCGGGTCTTGTATTTCGGGAACGAATTGAGCATGATGCTCGTCACGAAGTGTTTTACGAACGGGTTGCGGAAACGGTCCAACACGTCGTTGGCAAATGCTTCGAGTTCGGCCTTCGGCAGGTCGAGGGTTTCCATCAGTTCGCCAAACATCGCCCGGTTCACGAATTTCCCGATCACGGGGTCTTCGACGCATTCGCGTACGGTGTTCAGCCCCGACAGGTAACCCACAGGCGAAAGCACGGTGTGCGGGCCGTTTAGCAGGGTCACCTTGCGGTCGTGATACGGTTTCTCGCTCGGCACGAAGAGCACGTTCAACCCTGCCTTGTCGGCAGGGAATTCGGCGGCCACCGACTGCGGCGCTTCGATCACCCACAGGTGGAAGATCTCGGCTTTCACCACCAGTTTGTCTTCGAACTGAACCTTGTCGAGGATTTCGTTGATCGTGTCCTTGGGATAACCCGGCACAATGCGGTCGACCAATGTACAATACACACCGCAAGCCGTTTCGAACCACGTTTTGAAATCGGCGCCCAGGTTCCATAGGTCGATGTACTGCCCGATGCACTTTTTGAGTTCGGTTCCGTTGTGGAAAATCAATTCGCAGGGAAGGATGATAAACCCTTTGTCGGCTGCTCCGTTAAACGTTTTGAAACGGTGGTAGAGCAACTGGGTCAGTTTGCCGGGATAGGATTTGGCGGGTTTGTCGTCCGGTTTGCAGGCCGGGTCGAAAGCGATCCCCGCTTCGGTCGTGTTCGAGATCACGAAGCGCATATCGGGGTTTTCGGCCAGTTTCAGATATTCGTCGAATTGTTTGTAGGGGTTCAGACCGCGGGTGATCGTGTCGATCAGTTGGATGCTGTCTACTTTCTTCCCCTTGTCAATTCCCTGGAGGTTAAGGTGATAGAGGCCGTCTTGGGCATTGAGCGCGTCGACCATCCCGTTTTCGATGGGCTGCACGACCACGACGCCGGTATTGAAATCGGCTTTCTCGTTCATGTTCCAAACGATCCAGTCTACGAATGCGCGTAAGAAGTTGCCTTCGCCGAATTGGATAATGCGTTCGGGATGGAGTTTGGCCGCCGGGGCGTTTTTTCTGTTCAGTTCTTTCATGGTCTTTTAAGGTTTGGTTATGTTTGTTGTTCGTTAGGTTGTGACCAAGGGTCAGGGGGCCGATGTGATTTCGGA
>JAITVB010000039.1 GCA_031286025.1 Rikenellaceae bacterium | reverse complement strand
GCCGCCGCCCCTCAGCGCTATCCCGTCATTTTCATGATCGGCGACTCGACCATGGCCGACAAATCGATCGAGGGCAACCGTTCCGAACGCGGTTGGGGCATGATGCTTCCCGGTTACCTCGATGCGAAGATCACGGTCGACAACCATGCCAGGAACGGCCGCAGTTCGAAAAGTTTCCGCGACGAAGGTCGTTGGCAACCCATTCTCGACAAGATGAAGCCGGGCGATTACGTCATCATCCAGTTTGGCCACAACGATGAAAAGATCCAGGACCCGACCCGCGGCACCGATCCCCAAACCACCTTTCGCGATAACCTGCGCCGCTACATCACCGAAACCCGCGCCAAAGGCGGCGTCCCCATCCTGTGCACCGCCATCGTCCGCCGCAACTTTGTCGACGGACAATTGACCGATACCCACGGCGAATACATCCAGGCCGTCTTTGTGGTCGGCCAAGAGATGAACGTTCCGGTGATCGACATGAATAAATCGACCGGCGATTGGCTCAAATCGATGCCCGAGGAACAGACGAAAAACTATTTCATGTGGATTCCGAAAGGCATTTGGGCCGCTTATCCCAACGGCCTCGAAGACAACACCCACCTCAACGTGGCCGGCGGCCGGGCTGTAGCCGGGTTGGCCATCGAGGAGATTGCGGAAAAGGTGCCCGACCTGGCCCCTTTCGTCCGCTACTACGATTTAGTCGTAGCCAAGGACGGCAGCGGCGATTTCTTCACTGTACAGGAAGCTATTGACGCCGTGCCCGACATTCGAAAAGCCCGCACGACGGTCTACATCCGCAACGGCGAATATCGGGAAAAACTTAACCTGCCGGGCAGTAAGACCGAGGTGGTGTTCATCGGCGAAGACGTTGAAAAGACGATCCTCTCGTACGACGATTATGCTTCGAAGAAAAACCTTTTCGGCGCCAATCTGGGCACCTCGGGCTCAGCCGGATTTTACATCTACGGCAGCGATTTCCGTGCCGAAAACATTACGTTTGCCAACACGGCCGGCCCGGTAGGCCAGGCGGTGGCCGTGTTTGTCGAAGGCGACCGCATCGTGTTCAGAAACTGTCGCTTCCTCGGCTTCCAGGACACACTCTACACCCACGGCAGCAAAAGTCGCCAATATTACGAAGACTGCTATATCGAGGGAACGGTCGATTTCATTTTCGGTTGGTCGACCGCCGTGTTCAAAAATTGCGAGATCCGCGCCAAACGCACGGGAGGCTATCTGACCGCCGCGTCGACCCTTGCGTCGACCCTGTACGGCTACGTTTTTATAGATTGTAAATTGACGGCTGATCCCGACGTGACCGGCGTGGCCCTGGGCCGCCCATGGCGCGACTATGCCAAAACCGTCTATATCGACTGCGAAATGGGGGCCCACATTCTTCCCGCCGGATGGAACAACTGGGGCAAATCCGAAGCAGAAAAGACCGCCTTCTATGCCGAGTACAATAGCAAAGGCCCCGGCGGTGCTTTGACGAAGCGTGTTCCGTGGTCGCACCGGTTGACCGCCGCTCAGGCGGCCGAATACACCGTCGAAAAGATCCTCGGCGGTACGGACGGTTGGAATCCGGTCGACGAAAAATACCGCCCGAAGGATCAGTAAGTTTTTCCGGCATAAAAGAGACAGGTGAGGGTAAAAGCCCTCACCTGTCTCTTGTATGCCGGAAAACGACGTGCGTCGACAGTTTTAATGCTTGTTTGCAAATCCGATATCGGTGCAATCATAACAGTGATAGTCATGTTGTTATGTTGCCTGAGAACTTTCTTCGTCAGGTTCTCCAACCATCGGATCACTGACAGATCAGATGCCAGATGATGCCGAATTTGTCTTTCACCGTTCCGAACAGCGGGCTGTAAAAGGTTTTCTCCAACTCCATCAGTACCTCTCCGCCGACATTCAGTTTGTCGAAAGCCGCACGTACCTCGTCGGTCGTGGCCAACGGAACGGAGAGCGAAACCATATCGCCGGAAGTGACTCCCTGTACCGTGTCGCCGATCCAGACTTTGGTCCCGCCCACGGTCATCTCGGCGTGCATGACATAATGGTCGGTCTCGCGCGGAAAGTGTCGTTTCATCTCTTCGGGCATGTCTTTAAAAAGAAATACCTGTTTGTCGGTAATTTCAAAAACGGTCTCGTAAAAGGCGATGGCCTCGCCGGCCCGCCCTGCGAAATTGATAAACGGAACGATCATACTGTTTTCTGTTTTATTGGTTTTTCCATCTCGGCAGCCGCTTCATGCCCCGGGAATAGAGCCATGCCGTGAATTTGGACATTCCGCTCTCGACCATCATCCTGCGACAGAACTCCTGGAACTCTTTTACAGTGCCGGTAAACGTGAAAATTCCATTCTGGTAGCAATAGCTGCAATAGGCTTCGTTCTTCGTGCCGTCGGCGTTGGTTCCGCCGCCCTGCGGGTCTTTACTCATCGGCATTCCGCAACTTTCACAGATTTTCTTCATAGTGTTCATGGTTGAAATCAATTACATTGACATTTACAGGTGAGGTTGTCCTTCGCTCCGGGAACATGCTCGAAAACAGGCCCTACCGTGGGGCAGGCGTCGATCTTTTCGCAGTCGCCGCAGGTATCGAAACCTTTCTGCCTGACACAGGAACGGATTTCGCACATGGCGCAATAGCCGTACTTCACGCCGTCCGTACGACAACCGATGCAGCTGATCATCTCGGCGGTGATCGGCACATTATTCATCGCACTCCATTTTTTTGCGGTTTCTTCCCTCAGGGCGTTGTCGTCGGCGAGGGTGGCTATGCGGGCGTCGCAGTTTTCGCAGTCGATGCCGCAGCAGGCAATAAGTTGTTTCATATCTTCGGGTAGGTTATTGGGTTGGCCGTTGTAAGTAGTGCTCAACAATTATTGACACATTTTTATTATAACATGACAATAATTATTTCGCATTACGTATTGCGAAATTTTTATATTTGTCCGTGCCGATCCCCAAATCCCCGATCATGGAAGACGAGGTATTGAGCGCCGTTCATTTTATTCCCGTTTTCGGATCGTTACCCACACTTTTTCGCCGGGCTGCTTGCCGATCCGCTCTCGAATGTCCTTTCGGATGCCGATGATGTGGCACACCGAACCGTCGGCGTTCTTCACGCCCATGTTGACGATGCTGCCATCGTAAGGCACGCCGTCGAACTCGGTGCGAACCTTCACCCGCCCCTTGCCGAACTCAGCCCGTATATCGTAAGGGAACTCGACGTAGGCGCCGTCGATGCCGGGAACGTTCCTGATCTCCGCCTCGAATGTGTATGTCCTGTCGTTCATCGCAGTAGTTTTTGCCGGTTGCACACGGAACAAAAATACACGATATTGGAAATAATCGTTATCTTTGGTAAGGATTATTTTTACGTCACTGCATCGAAAAACGACAAAATTATGAAAGCGAGTTGTTTTCTGGTATGCGCCTTGGCCGTACTCCTGTCCGGCTGCGGGCAAAGCAATGGGCGGCAGGAGCCGAGCACGGTTACTGTATCGGGCGTCGGCACGGTGTCGGTCGAGCCGGACATGGTACGGATGACCGTTTCCCTGAGTGAAACGGCACGGACGACCCGACTGGCGCAGGAGGCGGTCGGCAAAATGGCAGGCCGGGTGTTGGGGATATTGAAAGACTCCGGCATCGAGGACAAGGACATCATGACCGCTTCTTTGACTTTCAACCCTGAATACGAATGGCGTGTCAGCCGAAGCGTCCTGGTCGGGCAACGGGCAGAGCAGGGCATCGAATTCGCCGTGCGCGACATCCGGCAGAACAATGAAAAGGTCGCCGGGATCATAGACCGGCTTGTCGAGATCGACGGTATTGTGCTCAGCCGGATCAATTTCAGTGTCGGGGACAACACCGAACATTTCGTTCGCTCGCGCGAACTCGCCTTCGAGAAAGCAGTGCAAAAGGCCGGGCAGTATGCCGAACTTTCGAGGTTGAAGGTTGGCAAGGTACTGAGCCTGTCTGAGGATGGCGTGGGCAACGCCGTGCCGCTCTATGGCAACCGGATGGTCAATCAGCAGTTCAAGATGGAGGAAGCCGCCGTCATGGCCGACGTAGCGACGGTACTTCCGTCCGGGCAGTTGGAGGTCACGACCCGGATTTCGGTGGTGTTTTTGTTGGAATAGAACCTGTCAGGACTCCCAATTCATTCTTTCAGCAGCAATTCTTTCGCCCCCAGTCCGGTCAGCGTGAGCGTGGCGCCGTCGATGCTGATCTCCATCGATTCAAATACGATCCCGAAATTCCCGTCCTCATAGAACATCATTTCGCCGAAACGTTTTTCCAGTTCACCGGCCGTGGAGATATCCGGCACGGGACCGATTCCTACTTTGGCCAACTGACGCTCCAGTATAAGGCTCAAAGGCCGGCTGAACAGCGTATCCCCTTCGGGCGTAAAGATCGTCAACCCGACGGAATCCGTCCGGTAGTAATACGACGGATCCTGCCATGGGCCGTCGTCTGAATAATCATGACGCAGGCTGTGCAGCGAGGCATATTTCCGGATGTCGACATCGAGTCGGCGGCCGAAATCAGTGAGGTATACCGAATTGCCATTCCCGTATAGTTGCCCGCGCGGCATATTGTCGGGCATCACTTCGTCCGTCAGCCGGTCGATATCCGGAATGCCGTAACGGGCTTCCATATCCATGCTGTCGGAATGGCGGTAGACGTACTCATACGCATCGTACAATGCGCTGTAATCCTCCTGTTGGGCTTCGGTCGCCTCGGGACGCTTTTCGAGGATCAGTCTTCCTTCGACGTCCAACATCCCGAGGCGGGCGGCAACGGCATCGAAACGTTTCTGTTGGGAGTCGACGGCCAGTTCCGAGGCCGTTATCCCCGGGAAAAAGGCGAAAAGCGAAAAAAGCAGCGCCCCGCCCAACACCGGCCAACGGTAGGCCGCCTGGCGAGGGACGAGGAACATCAGTACGGTAAAGGTCATCGCCGCACCGCAGATCAGCAGATAGATGCGTCCCTCGGTAAGCCCGTATTCGCCCACGCGCCTGAACACCCCGATCCAGAACATGGCAAGGGCGGGAAGCGAGATCGGCGGGAATCGGTCGTAGAACCACTCCATGACCCGTTTGCCGGTGAGCGGCAGATAGGCT
>JAITVB010000025.1 GCA_031286025.1 Rikenellaceae bacterium | reverse complement strand
CCATCGGAATCGATTCATGGAGCTCTTTGCCCATGCCTGCGAACTGGGCGCCCTGGCCCGGGAATACATATGCTTTCATAAGCGTTTTGATCTAAGTTTCGTACCCCAAATATGGGAGTAATTTGCTAAACGGGCAAATTTCTTTGTCCCGGCCCGGCGTGGCGGCGTTGCCGGCGCACCGGAGAAACTGCAGGTATTGAATTTTATTCGGCAGCCACCACCTGCTTCCAGACGGCATACCGGTCGAGCGTCTTTTGCGGTGAATAGTTATACCAACTATACCCTACGCGGCGTTCGGGCACCACGTCCGACAACTTGTAAACCTTGATCCCGTCACGGTTGCACATGAACGGGCGGTTGGTTCCGATTTCGCAAAAGCGCGCCCAGATGGGCCGTGCCGCCGGATCTTCGACTACCACCAGGTCGTAGGGATATTCGTGGTTGGTGGCCTCTTCGGGGGGAATGGACACCCGCTCGACACGCATGCCGTAGATTTTTGACCGTTCGAGCCATGCCGCAGCGGCTGTCACGGCTTCGATCACCCGTCGGTCGGGATTTTTGATGGTCATCAGGTAGTCGAGGATGTCGGCCGTTTCGGGCGGACTGAGACTGGCCAGTTCGAACGAACGGGCACCGATGGCTTCGAGTGTCGTGTGGTCGTGCTGCTGACACCAACCGGTCTTCGCGCCGTCGACCACGATCTGGCAACGGAGGGTCACGTCGAGGGCCCGGTCACGTGCCTCGCGTGCGCGGCGGCGCAGGTCGGCGTCGGTCCATTCAAAGGGCGATTCGCCTTGTTCGACCGTGGTCAGGAGTTCCATCAGGCCTGTCATCACGTCGTCGTTATATGTGATCGCATCCACGTCCCAACCGCGCCAACCGCCGCTCGGGCGCTGTTCGCGGAGGATGTATTCGATCGCCCGGATGACGCTCTGTTTGTATTTTTCGTCCGGAACCTGCTTGTAGACCTCGGACAGGTATACCGCCTGGGCATAGATGTTGCGGTTGTCAAAGGTACTGGTCGGGCGGTGGTAGACACGTTTGACCGAGTCGATGTCAATGATTGCCAGGAAATCGATGTTTTTGGGCCATCCGCCGTCTTGATTCTGGTAGGCGACCAGATGGTTGCCGATCAGGTCGATCTGTTCGGGCTTGAGTGTTTCGTAGGTGCGTACGGGATGTTCGAGATACCAGTGGTGAATGCCGTCGTTGAACAGCCGCAGGTCGATCGGGGTGTAGGTTTGGGCCTGCACCGCAACGCAGGCTCCCGTCCCGACGACAAGGAGTGTGATAAGTTTTTTCATCGTGGTTGGCTCGGTTAGGTGTGGTTCGGGACCTTTCTATTTTTGAAAGAAGGGGACAGACCGCTGCTTTCCGAGCTATCCGTCCCCTTGTTCTCAAGGGCCTGAGGCCCTCACGCAGGATCAATACTGAAATACTTTGCCGCCGGCCATTACCTCCTGGGTCTTTTCGTCGAAGGTAACGTACTCGTGGGTGCGGAGGGCTGCGGTAGCCATCACGCAGGCGGATGCGTGGTTATAACCGGCTTCGACCGGGGCGTTCGGCTGCTTGCGGCTGCGGACGCATTCCATCCAGTTGCGCATGTGGGCCGAGGTGAGGTTGTCCACGCCCGTGTTGGCTTCGGTCGATGTAGCCACCGGTGTCAACAGCGAGAACTCTTCGAGTTTGTTTTCTTTCATACCCATCCCTTGTGCGTTGCGGGCGCTCAGGAAGCCGTTCGAAGTCACCTTGTTGGTGTCGAGGTTCAGTTCGCCGCCGTTTGAGTAGTAGATTTCTTTCGTGCCGCCCGCGCTATTGGTGAAGCGCGAGGTATACTGCACCTGGAAGCCTTTCGTCGGGTCGTCGAGCGGACCGTAGTCCATCACGATGGTGGCGGTGTCGCCGTTCGTGCGGCCGTCTTTCCACAGGTAGACGCCGCCGTTGGCTGCCACGCTGCGCGGGTGGGGCAGGCCGGTGAACCAGTGCACG
This sequence comes from Rikenellaceae bacterium, assembly GCA_031286025.1. Taxonomy (GTDB): domain Bacteria; phylum Bacteroidota; class Bacteroidia; order Bacteroidales; family Rikenellaceae; genus JAITVB01. The sequence goes on along the minus strand of JAITVB010000025.1, from coordinate 4,218 downwards.
GTGTCGATCTGGTGGGCCATCCACTGCCCCGGAATCCCCGAGGAGAATGGCCAGAACAGGCGGAATTCGAGGTACTTGCGTGGGTCGAACTCCATATATGGACGGTTCATCAGGTAACGGGTCCAGTCGGTGTCTTCCTTCTTCAGGGTGGGCACCACGTCCGGACGGCGCCAACGGGCGGGTTGGTTCACGTTCCAAGTCATTTCGCACATCACGATGTCGCCGAATTTTCCGGAACGGATATAATCGTTGGCGGCGTGGTAGTTCGGGCCGCTGCGGCGCTGCGAGCCTATCTGCACGATCGTGCCGGCTTTTTTCACCGCGGCCAGGGCACGGCGGGCGTCGGCCATCGTTTCGGCGAAGGGTTTCTCGACGTAAGCGTCTTTGCCGTTTTCGGCCGCTTCCACGCAATGGAGCGGGTGCTGAAAGTCGGCAGTGGCGATGATCACGGCGTCGACGTCCTTGTCGGCATACATTTCCTCGTTGTTGCGGTAGGTGCGGATGGCGTGGCCGTAGAGCTTTTCGAGGCCGGCCGAGCCGGCTTCGCGGCGCAGGCGCCAGATGTCCGACACGCCGATCATGTCGAAATTCAGTTCGGCGGCGTGCTGTTTCATCGCCGGATAGAGCGAACTGCGCCCGCGGTCGGAGTAACCTACCACACACACGTTCACACGATCGTTAGCCCCTTTGATACGGGCATAGCTGGTCGAGTTCAGCCCAACGCCGCCCAACATAAAGCCTGCGGAAACGAGGCCCGCCTGCTTGATAAAATCCCGTCTCGAAATTTTTTCCATTTTTTCGTCAGTTTTTTCGTAATCGGTTAATGTTAGTTATGGTTTTTGTAATTCAAGGTCTTGTCATCTCCTGCATGCAACTCACGGATCTTGATGTTCTTGAAGAAAACCTGAGAGCCGTGTTCCTGAAGCAGGATATAGCCTTCGGCCGCATTGCCGAAGTTGGGCCACACGTTATACTTGCTCGTACCCACCAACGCATTCCACTCCTGGTTGTTACGGTCATACTCGATGATCTTCAGTCCGTTGAGCCAATGTTCGACATGGTTGCCGCGCACCACGATCCGCGCCGTGTTGTAAAAACCGCCGCGGAAGGCTTTTGTATTGGGCGCCGGGATCAGATCGTAGAGCGACCCGAGCGTGCGGTTGCCGTTGATGCCCAGTTTGGCGTCGGGATGGCATTTGTCGTCCAGTATCTGGAATTCGCAGCCGATGCTCGACCCTTCGCCCTTGTTCAACTCCGTGTCGACAAAGTACTTGATCCCGCTGTTGCAGCCGTCGGTCAGCCTGAATTCAACCATCAATTCGAAGTCCTTGTATTTGCGCGTGGTGACGATATCGCCGCCGGCCGCCGATTCGCCGCCGCCCGCGGCCATCACCTGCAACACGCCGTTCTCGATCTTCCAACCAACGCTCGGCTGCGTGTCGGATTTGGCACTGCGCCAACCGTCGAACGACCGGCCGTCCCAGAGCAACTTCCAACCGTCATGGGCTTCGCGGTCCGAGACCGTGTTGTCGATATGGTTGGCCTGCGGGATTTCCCACCAGTCGCGCGTGGCATACTTCTTCACGTCGGTCGTGCAGATGCGCAGGTTACGCCAGGCGACGGTTTTGCCCGCCTCGACGTTGTTGCCGATCGAGTGTACCTGCAGGGCGATGAAGCCGGCAGCATCCTGATTGTCCAATACGTTGGCGCACGGAATGCCGTTGACCCAAGTCCTGAGCAACGGGCCGACCGCTTCGATGCGGACGCGGTTCCACTCGCCGTTTTTAAAGGCGCTGCGAGCCGTCGGATTACGGTCGAGAGCATAGAGCCATCCTGCGCGCGCTTCGTCGTAGATGCCGCCTGTCCAGGCGCGGGCCGAGGGGTCGATCTCGAATTGGTAGCCGTGCACACGGCCATCGTTCCATTCCTTGAGGCTTTTGCTGCGGAACTGCACCCCCGAGTTCAGCCCGTTGTCGACCCTGAATTCAAATTCGAAGATGAAGTCGCCGTAATTTTTATCGGTCGTCAGGAACGTGTTCGGTGTGCCATGCTTCGTATAGCCGACGATAGCGCCGTCGACGATCCTGTATTCGGCCGTCCCGTTGAGTTTTGTCCAACCCTTGAAGTTTTTCCCGTTAAAGAGGTTTTCCCACGTTTGGGAGTATCCGGAAAAGGCCAGTCCGAGGCAGATCAGTGCTAAGAACGCTTTTTTCATAAGGTAGGTTTTGAGAGTGATTACAACCGGCGGATCAGTCCGATGATGCCGTAGAAGACCAGGCGCAGCACCGTCCACAGGGCATAGATGATGCACCCGATCACGAGTACGTAGACGATCTGCGAGTAGAGTTCGCTCCAAGCCGTGTTGTACTTGGCGATGGCAAAGATGTTGAGCCCGATCGCCACGACGATGCAGGCGATGAACGTAAAGACCTCGGTCTTTTTCCGGCGGGCGGTGATAACGGTATCTTTCATGGCGGCTTAAACGTTTTCGGGAGCTGCGGGGGCAAGGGCCGACGGAGCCTTGTGGTTCAAATAGTCGATCTTGTACTCATCGGGGTAGTCGATGATCCGGCCTTCCTGCATCGCCTGGTCGCCCAGGATCGAGAGGGTAGTGGCGTAGTATCCTTCCTCGACCAGTTTTTCGACACGCTTTCCGGTAATCACGGCTTCGACAAAGGCCCTGTCGGTCAGGCGGCTGCCGTCTTCCTTCGGTTTTTCGCCGATCAGGAACTCGCCTTTGTTCTTGTTGGCCGTTTCGGGCACCCAACTCGGGCCGGCGAAGGGAATCGATTCGAAGATGCCCTTTTCCGCCTCGTTGACTAATTGGAGTATCCCCGCCGCGGGCGGGATCGTTTCATAGAAGAATTTGCCCTTTTCGGGTTCGATCGTTCCTTCGTGGCCCATGATCTGTTCTTCGCAGCCGTAGAATTTGTTCGAGATGATCGAGTCGAACGACATCCTTACACCGCTGTCGTAAAGGTAAAGGATGGATACGTTGTCGTACACTTCGCGGCCGTCTTTCCACCAGGTGAGCGAGCCCGAGCCCATCATCCTGTTAGGAAGTTCCTTGAGCGCCCATGAGCCGAGCTGCACCTGGTGACAGGCTAATTCGGTCATCATCCCGAGCGAAAACTCGCGGTAGAGGCGCCAATTGATTTTGCGTTCCAACTCGGGCGAGGGAACGGGGCGCCGCCAGTCGTTGTTGCGGTACCAGAAGGTCTTGATTCCCTGGATCGGGCCGATCACGCCTTGTTCGATCATTTCGATCGCTTTGATATAGCGCGGGTCGAACAGTCGTTGTTGGCCGACGAAAAGGACTTTGTCGGTATTTTGATAAGCCTTGTAGATGGCCAGTGCGTCATCGAGCGTTTTCGAGAGCGATTTTTCGCAAAAAACGTGTTTCCCGGCCTGGAACGAAGCTTCGACCATCTCGCGGTGGAGGTGGAGCGGGGTGGCGATCAACACACCGTCGACGTTCGGATCTTCGAGCAGTTTCCGGTAGACGGTGTAGACGTTGGCGTGGGGGGTGATTTTCAGCGCGGCGTCGATGCTCGGCCGGTAGTCGTCACAGATCGCGACCACTTCGCACTTGGGATCACGGACAAACATGTTGAGGTGGAAACATCCGCGCGAGCCGGTGCCGATGACGGCCAACCGCGCTTTCTCCTTTTGTGTTTCTTGCTCCTGGGCGAATGCCGAGAACCACGGCGACGAGGCCAACAGCGAAACTCCTGCCACCAGGCCCATCTCCTTCAGGAATTCCCGGCGACTGATCGTTTTTTGTTCCATTACGGGTTTAAGTTTTGGATAAATTCAAGTAGGGTTGTCGGGTTTCTTCGCCCCATTCGGCCATCGGCATACAATATGGCAAACAAAGATAATAATTTATACTTGCCTCCGGGTTAAAATTCGATTAAAAAACGGGAAATTCTATCCTGCCGGCACCGGTTTTTCAGAAAAGCACTTCGACGGTGTGTCCGGGCCGGCCGTATTTGACGGCGTAAACGCCTCCTGTTTCGAAATTTTTCAGGAAGTCGGCCGCCTCTTTGCCGGCGGCGAACAGGGCGGTCGAGAGCGCTTCGCCGTCGAGGGGCGACGGAGTGACTGTGCTCACGCTTTCGAGGCGGTCGATCGGCCCGCCCTCCGATTTTGAAAAGATGTGGCGAGTATGCTTCGGGGTGTTTCCCGAAGTGTTGAGCGATTGATCGTATAGCGTTA
>JAITVB010000010.1 GCA_031286025.1 Rikenellaceae bacterium | reverse complement strand
GTTCGTCGTCGCCCTGGCATCGATTTTATCCGATCCCCACACATAAATCTCACCCGCCAACTGCGTGTTTACCATCGCCGTTTTGGTCTGCAGGTTCCGTGCATCGACTTTGCCCTTGGTCGTCGCCTTGGCCGTAATGTAATCCGACGATCCGGTGAGCAACAACACCGAATTGCCTTCGCCCGTCACCGTCAGGTCGCTTGTGTAAAGTTCCAACGCAATATTGGCGCCTCCCGTTGCCCTCAACGTAAAGATCCCCGTGCGCACCGCCGCCAACGAACCTACACTGGCACCGCCGGAAGCCTCGATCGACGATAATTTCATATAATAAATCTTCACGTCGGCCGATCCGCCCGTTGGGCCGATCGGATTGGCTTTCAGACGAATCGACAGTTTTCCTCCCTTCACGCCCCATTCCATCCGGCTCATGTCGGCATCGACCATCGCGATCTCGATCCCGTTGTGGCCCGAAGGCTCAAGGGTGACATTCAGTTTGCCGGACAACACTAACGAGGAGAAGTCCTGCAGTTCGTTCGATCTGATATTTTGGGCCGAGAGCCCGGCCGCACAGAACAGGAGTACTGCGGCCAATGCGATCTTCTTCATCAGGATTCGATTTTTCGGGTACAAATATATGCAAGGTAACGCAGAAAAACAGCCTGTTATTGTACAGGCGCCGAAATTTATCAGGGCAGTCGGCCCAACCAACGGGCGAGGCTCGTACGCAATTCGTCTTTGTAGGCAAAAGTTTCGCGCCAACCCCAACCGTGGCCGCCGGTGGGGTAAATGTGCAATTCGCCCGCCACACCGTGCTCTTTCAGCGCATGGATGTAAAAAAGAGCGCCGTTGGTCGGTGGTACGCTGCGATCGTCGTCGCTCAGGGCGATAAAGGTCGGCGGGGTCTGCGACGAGCCTTGGGTGTAGGTGGAGTATTTCCGTACCGATTGCATATATCCAGAGCCCGGGTTGTTCAGCGCCCCCTCGGGCGGCGGCCCGAGCAAATTGCCGCGCGATCCGATGTGGGCCAGGCCCGCTTCAAGCGAAATGACGGGATACATCAGGATGGCAAAATCTGGACGAGTGTCTTTCTCGAACCACACGGTCGCAGTCGAAGCCAGGTGTCCCCCTGCCGAAAAGCCCATGATGCCGACCTTGGCCGGATCGATGTTCCACTTCGCAGCCTGTGCGCGGACGGTGCGGATAGCGGCATGGGCGTCATTGAGCGGAATTTCGCGGTGGCCGTTCGGCATCCGGTATTGCAGGACGATACCCGCAATGCCGCGTTCGGTCATCCACCGGGCCACGTCATGGCCTTCATGGTACATGGCAACGGCGCCGTAACCGCCGCCGGGGCAGATGACCACGGCGCGTCCCGTCGCCTTTTCTTTCGGAGGCAGGTATACATACATTTTGGGCACGGCGACCATCTGCAACGAAGTGCCCGCCTCGTTCCAACGCTGCTGTTCGATGGCGATGCCGTTGTCGTCGGGGGCACCATCGGGGTATAGAAGCATTTCGATCGGCTCCTGCGCCGCCACGCACATCCCGGCCATCGCCAAAAGAAGTAGGAGGATTTTTTTCATAACCATTGTTTTATTTGCGTCAAAGCGTACTTTAGTGCGTAACCGAAAGTCCGGAGTCCGGCAACGCGGCAGTTTCGCCCGAACCGGAGGAAATCCGCTATACTACGCCATGAGCAAGCATGGCGTTGGCGACTTTGATGAAGCCGGCTATGTTGGCTCCTTTGACATAGTTGATATAGCCGTCCTCTTCCGTGCCATACTTGGTGCAGGCGGCGTGAATGTCGCGCATGATCGAGTGCAGGCGTGCGTCGACCTCTTCCGGCGCCCATTTCAGGCGCATCGAATTCTGGGTCATTTCGAGGCCCGAAGTGGCTACCCCGCCCGCATTGGCCGCCTTGCCCGGTGCGTAGAGGATCCGGGCTTTCTGGAACACGGCGATCGCTTCGGGCGTCGAAGGCATATTGGCCCCTTCGGCGACACAGATGCAACCGTTCCCGACAAGCGTCGCAGCCTCTTTGCCCGACACCTCGTTCTGGGTGGCGCAGGGCAGGGCGATGTCGCACTTCACGCTCCACGGACGTTGGTCGGCTACGTATTTGGCATTCGGATATTTGTCGGCATATTCCCTGATACGGCCGCGGAAGATATTCTTCAGTTCGAAGACGTAAGCCAGTTTTTCGGCATCGATGCCGTCCGGGTCGTAAATATAACCGTTCGAGTCGGAGAGGGTCACCACCCTGGCGCCGAGTTGCGTCGCTTTCTGCACGGCAAACTGGGCCACATTGCCCGAACCGGAAACCGCCACAATCTTGCCGTCGAGCGACGTGCTCCGGGTGGCGAGCATTTCCTGGGCAAAGTAGCAGGTGCCGTAGCCCGTCGCTTCGGGACGCAGCGGGCTGCCGCCCCATTCGGCGCCTTTGCCGGTGAGCGTGCCGGTAAACTCGTTGCGCAGGCGTTTGTACTGCCCGAACATATAACCCAATGCGCGGGCGCCCACGCCGATGTCGCCGGCCGGCACGTCGGTGTCCTGGCCGATGTGGCGTGCGAGCTCGGTCATGAACGACTGGCAGAAACGCATCACTTCATTGTCGGACTTGCCTCTCGGGCTGAAATCCGATCCCCCTTTGCCACCGCCCATCGGCAGCGTAGTGAGGCTGTTCTTGAAAGTCTGCTCAAAGGCTAAAAACTTTAAAATGCTTAGGTTGACCGACGAGTGGAAACGGATCCCGCCCTTGTACGGCCCGATGGCGCTGTTGCACTGGATGCGGTAGCCCTTGTTGATCTCCACCTCGCCCTTGTCGTTGATCCACGGCACGCGGAACATCACGATGCGCTCCGGTTCGACGATGCGTTCCAATATCTTCATCTTCATCAGCACCGGATTGTCCAGGATATAGGGAGCAAGGCTTTCCACCACCTCACGCACCGCCTGGTGAAACTCTTTTTCGCCCGGGTTTTTCGCTACCATCCGGTCCATAAATTCCTCCACATACTTTTCCACGTGCTTTTCCATAACTTCTTCTTTTTATTTTGTCGGTGCAAAAATAACATTTTGTGATTATTCCTACAAATTTCATCGGAAAAAAGTTTTTCATTTTGGGATTCTGTAAAAGATTCAACTTGAAAATCTCCTTTTCCGGATTTTGTTTGGGGTAATTTTCCTGCGAGATTCGAAATTTTCCAATTTGTTTTCCCGAAAAAAAGTAATTTCCGAACCCGCCCCTTCGGTATCAGCACCCTTTGCCCACAGCGGCTTCGTAGTGTCCGCGCACCACCTGTGCCACGGTCGTGCCCTTGATCTTGCTTTCGAGCCAGGCCAGGATGTCGAGGTAGTAGAACGTGCGCCGTTCGTAGGGGTGTGATTCATAAGGCTTCAACTTTTCATAAAGCCCGTTCAACTCGGCCCTGATGTCGGCTGTGTAGGCCGAGTTAAGGCGCTTGAGGAACGAGATCATTTCGTGCTGCACTTCGTGCATGTCGTTCATTTTCACAAGAAAAGCATAGACAGCCCGGATCTGGTAATCGAGGTTGTAGTCTATCCCCGCCTCGTAGGAGGCAATGAGCATCAGTATCCGGGCATAGCATTGCAGATCGCGCCGGATCATCGGGTCGCGCGTGGAGATGATCTTCTGTAAATACCGGATACAGTTTTTATATTCGTCGTTGCCGAAGCAGAGGCACGCGATCTTATAAAAAAACATCATCTGGTGATGGACGTCGATATGGCGGCTGTAATCTTCGAGATATTCCTCTACCTCGCGGATCAGCCGTCGGCCTTCCGAAAAGCGCCCTTCGAGGAAGAGGCGGTTCATCGCCCCGGTGTAGTAGACCGACAGGTAGAGCATCCGCGCGTTGTCGTTGATCGAACAGATCGCCTCGCGTTGCCGTTCGAGGTCTTCCATCGCCCGGGCAAACCGCTTGTAACTTCTCATATAATAGAGGTTGTCGAGCAGCCGGGCATATCCCTTCAGGTAGTTGTCATAGTGTTCCTCCTTCATCTGGGGATTGGCGTCATAGAGCCGCATCCACAGGCAGGCATATTTGTAGCATTTCGGGAAATCGTGTCGGATATAGTGGTACCACACCATCGCCTGGTGATACGAAATGCTTTCGGTGAAGGAAAGTTTACGGCGGTGGTAGAGTTCTATCCGTTTCGAAAAATATTTCTCGACCAGGTGTTGGTCGCGGGCCGAGCGGGTATAACCCAACTTCAGATAAAGACCGTAGAGCAGGATCGAGAGGTTCGATAGGTCGTTCGAGGCCGACACCCGTTCGCACAGGTCGGTGCTTTCGCGGCAGATCGCCTCGCTGCGGTCGACCAGGGTGCGGGTGATGTGCAACGATTCGATCGTCTTTTGGAATTCAACCACTTCGAGAGCGATGACGTGCTCCTCTTTTTCGATGGCTGCCTCTTTGGCCTTGTCGAGAATCTTGAGCGCCTGTTTATAAAATCCCTTGTCGTAGAAGATGCGGGCGAAGTCGATCTGCTCGCGCAGTTGCATCCCGACGTTGTGTTGTACGCTGAGCAGGCGGATGCTGATCAGTATCTGGCGCAGCAAGTGGGCCTTCATGTTGGGCAGTTGCTCCTTTTTGACGGGACAACGCTTGAGCACTTTTACCTCGTCATATTCGTCGAGGGCGTCGAGGGCGTCGAACAGCGCAAGGAATTTCGCCTCCTGATTGCCGGCCAGGCGAGTGGCGTAGAGTTTGAAATTACGCTTTTCGGCCTTGCTCATCCCTTTGACGAGTTCGAATACCGCTTCCGGTTTTTGATTAGGTTGCATGGTCACCTCCCATAAGCAGGGTGAGCGAACGAACGGACAATATGATCTTTTTCATAATTTTCCGATGAATTTTTACAAATATAGGCATTAAGTAATGCTCAACAATGATTGACACATTTTTATTTATAGCGTGATATTATCATGTTCCTTGAGACTCTTTCGAGTGTATTTTAATCTCATCCTCAGTCACTTGAATACAAGCCCCTTCAGGCGAAATCAAAAATCCATCTCGAAATAGAAATC
>JAITVB010000255.1 GCA_031286025.1 Rikenellaceae bacterium | reverse complement strand
AACCAGGTGGTCGCCGAATCGGGTAAATACAAAAATATGCGTCTGTTTACCGTGGCCCGTGCCCGGAGTAAGACGCCGTTGGCCGATTGCAAGGGCGTGTGGAAATCGGCCTCGCCTGCCGCCGTGGCCGATTTCAGTGCGACGGCCTATTATTTCGGGCGCAACCTGACCGAAGTCCTCGATGTGCCTGTCGGCTTGATCAGCAGCAGTTGGGGCGGCTCGTGGATCGAGGCATGGATGGATGCCGAAAGCATCGGGGGCCTTGCGTCCCCGTCCGGCAATTCGATTTCCCAAACGCTGATGTACCATGCGATGATCCTGCCTCTGGTCAATTACACGATCGCCGGCTTCATCTGGTACCAGGGCGAAGCCAACCAAGTCGCCTCGCCCGACTATGAGGCGCTGATGACCCGCATGATCGCCCTGTGGCGCGAACGTTGGGGCAATCCCGACCTGCCTTTTTATTACGCTCAGATTGCACCCTACGTTTACGGCGGCGTGTCTGAAATTTCGAGCGCCCTGCTGCGCGAACAGCAACTCAAGGCGCTCAACTCGATACCCAATGTCGGGATGGCCGTGCTGTTGGACCAGGGCGACCGCACCAACATCCACCCGGCCAACAAACAGGTGGTCGGTGAGCGCCTTTCTTACTGGGCGTTGGCCCGAACCTATGGCATCGAAGGTATCGCCTACCGCTCACCCGAGTTCAAGTCGATGACCATCGACGGCGAAAAGGTGGCGGTCGAATTCGATTACGCCCCCGATGGGCTTTGGCCGTGGGACGTGCCGGTCGACGGTTTCGAGTTGGCGGGCGAAAACGGCGTCTTTTTCCCCGCCACGGCGTGGATCGACAGCAATGTACCGCGCAACAAAGTGTTTGTCAGAAGCAATCAGGTGCGTGCGCCGAAATATGTGCGTTACGGCTTTTGGAATTACGTGAATCCCGACCTGCAACTGTTGTACAACACGGCGGGGCTGCCCGCTTCGTCGTTCCGTACGGACGGCTTGTAGACGCCCGCCAAGGGCCCGTTGCAGGAAATGTCAAAAGTCCGGATGGATTTTTTCATCTTTGCCTTTTCATTTATTTGAAGACTGCGCGCAGGTGATAAAAATCCTTCGGACATTGGTTTTACATAACGAACATCTCCTTCCCCGACACGAGAATACCGATTTTTCGGCCCTGTTTGTCGCCGGTTGCCCGGCGGCGAGTCTTTTTTTTGCTATCTTTGTCCGAATAAAATTAAAAATTCCGGATGCCGGAAGGCATCTTCAGTCCGCGTAAAATCAAAAACTCCGGGTGCCGGAGGCACTGTCGGGCAATGGCTTATTTACAGAACATATCGAACGACGAACTGGTGCTCCTGCCGCCGGGAGTTTTCGGGGGCGAGACCATCATGGTCGACGACGCCCGCAAGTTGGCCCATGCCTGTGAAGAACTGGCCCGCGAGACGGTGATCGGCTTCGATACCGAAACCCGGCCCTCGTTTCAACGCGGCAAGGTCAATCCCGTCGCTCTGCTCCAACTTTCATCGGCCCAAAAAGCCTATCTGATCCGGGTCAATAAACTGAGACTTTCGCCCGAACTGGTAAAAATCTTTGAGAATGAACGGATCGTGAAGGTAGGCGCCTCGATCCGTGACGACCTGAAAATTTTGCGAAAGGTGACGCCGTTTGCCCCTGCCGGATTCGTCGATCTGCAAAGCATTGTCGGCCAATACGGCATTAACGAACTGAGCGTTCGAAAAATGTCGGCCATCGTACTGGGTATCAAGGTGTCGAAGGCCCAACGCCTGAGTAACTGGGAGGCCCGCCAACTGACCGAAGCGCAGCAGTCCTATGCCGCAACCGACGCCTGGGTGTGCCGCGAAATTTTTCTGAAATTAACGGGCTACCGCTCCCCATCGGTCGAAAAACAAAAACGCCGTCTATTCTTTTTCCGGAAAAAATGAACAACGAACCGCAAATCATACTCCGGCGAGGTAAGGAGGAGTCGCTGCTTCGCTACCATCCGTGGATTTTCTCCGGTGCCATCTATGGCGTGATCGGCGACGATCCCAAGGAGGGACAGCTCGTCACCGTACTCGACAGCGAACGCAACTTCGCCGCCCGCGGCCACTTTCAGCATGGATCGATCGCCGTGCGTATCCTTACTTTTGAGAATGAAGCCATCGATGTTGCATGGTGGGAGGGGCGCATCGCCTCGGCCTGCCGCTTGCGCCGGGCGTTGGGGTTGGTCGACAATCCTTCCACAACTTGTTATCGCTTGATCCACGGCGAGGGCGACAGCCTGCCTGGCCTGGTAATCGACATCTATGGCCGGATAGCGGTGATGCAGGCCCATTCGATGGGCATGTACCTCGCCCGCGAAGAGATTGCCCGGGCTATCCGTGCTGTCTGTGGCGACGCCATTGAGGCTGTTTACGACAAAAGCAGCGGCACTCTGCCCGGACAGGTTCGGACAGCCGCCATCGACCAATATCTGTTCGGCGCAGCCGTCCCGGAGCCTGTACTGGAAAATGGGAAAAAATTTCTGGTCAATTGGGAACGCGGGCAAAAGACCGGCTTCTTCCTCGACCAACGCGACAACCGGGCCTTGGTAGAGCACTATGCCCGCGGCCGTAAAGTCCTCAATACGTTTTGCTATACGGGCGGTTTTTCGGTGTATGCCTTGCAGGGCGGTGCTACGCAGGTCGACTCGGTCGACAGTTCGCAACGCGCCGTTGAAACCGCCCGGGAGAACGTCGACCTCAACTTCGGCACCGGTGCTCTCCATCGGGCGATCACGGCCGATGCGTTCGAATACCTCAAGACGATCGACGACGGTTACGGGATGATCATCCTCGATCCGCCTGCTTTCGCCAAGCACCACAAGGTGTTGGGCAATGCCCTGCAAGGCTATAAGCGGCTCAATGCACGGGCCTTTTCGCAGATTCGTCCGGGCGGTATCCTGTTTACATTCAGTTGTTCGCAGGCGGTAGGCCGCGAGCAGTTCCGCCAGACGATCTTTTCGGCCGCCGCCATTGCCGGCCGTCAGGTACGCATCCTTCATCAGTTGACCCAACCGGCCGACCATCCGGTAAGCATCTACCATCCCGAGGGGGAATACCTCAAGGGACTGGTTCTGTACGTGGAATAAGGGGCACGGCATATCACCCGGAAAACGTGCACCTTGTCAATCGGGAAAGGCAGCTTGCAAATTCACGTTTGCAGGCTGTTTTCTCAAGGCGAAATGCGTATCTTGTTACCATAAGTTATGTTCTGGAGACAAATATCATAACTGTAAACAGTTAGACGGGCTTTCGGACAGATCGGGTAACGATTTGGCAACCGTTCTTATTTCCGCTTCTTGCGGGGTTTCGTACGTCAAATAACTCATAACAAAGGAGGGCATTTTTTCGATAGTCCCCGCTCCGAAGGATTTGTTAGCTTTCTTTAAAATAGTCGCCGCTCTGTCTCT
>JAITVB010000135.1 GCA_031286025.1 Rikenellaceae bacterium | reverse complement strand
CGAAATTTTTGGCAACCTTAACGGGGATAAAAGTGTAAAAACAACAACGTCATTTTTACAGAACACGAAAAAATCATCTCACCATACGCATCTTCTGGAAAGAAGTATTATCTTTGTCGGAGTAACAGACGTTGTTTGAAAAGCGTGAAAAACAAAGTGTATCAGAGCACTTTACCTCTTACTTATCCGTTGCCTGTCCTCACGCGAAGGTATTTTATCTAATTCACAGTCAGCAATTTACCTGCTGACTACTTCAAAGATAAACAAAGACCTCGTAAAAACGGCAGAATATGGATAAAATGAGTTAAGTGTTTGTGATTAAAGCCTGCTCAACGTCTCGATCCGTTCTTGGGCGGCTTTGATCTTTGCTTCGGCGTCGGCTTGTTTGGCCCGTTCGGTTTGGACGACGGCCGAGGGGGCGTTGGCCACGAAGCGTTCGTTGCCCAGTTTTTTCATGACGGAGGCGAGGAAGCCTTGGAGATATTCAAGTTCCGTGCGGAGTTTGGCGAGTTCCTCTTCGACATTGACTCCGTCGCCGAGCGGGACGAAATATTCGGTGCTCTTAATGAGGAAAGCGGCATTAAGGCCGGCGGGACGCCCTTCGACGACGGCCGAAAGGTTGGCCATTTTTTCGAGCACGGGGTTGTACTGCGGGTAGAAGTTCCCGTCCGGCTTGACGTAAAGTTCGACGGCGTCGCGGTTGGGAAGGTTTTTCTCTTTGCGGATGTTGCGGATGGCGGTGATGGCTTCGCGCACGAGGTCGAACCGCTCAAGCAGTTTCTCGTCGTAACGTTGTGCGGTGGGCATCGGTGACGTCATGATCGACTCGCCCTCCCTGCGCTCGGCCACATGATGCCAGATCTCTTCGGAGATGAAGGGCATGAAGGGATGCAACATACGCAGCAGGCGGTCGAAGAACCCGATCGTGGCGTCGTAGGTCGGCCGGTCGATCGGTTGCCGGTAGGCGGGTTTGACCAATTCGAGATACCATCCCGAGAATTCGTCCCAGAACAGTTTGTAGATTTTCATCAGCGCGTCGCTGATGCGGTATTCCGTGAAATCGGCTTCGGCTTCGGCCATCGTGCGGTTGAAGAGGGCTTCGAACCATGCGGTGGCGATACGGTTGTTTTCGCTTTGGGCCGACGATTCGTCGACCGTCCACGATTTGACCAACCGGAAAGCGTTCCAGATTTTATTACAAAAATTGCGACCTTGTTCGATCTGCGACTCATCGAACATCAGGTCGTTACCCGCACCCGAACAGAGCATCATCGCCAGACGCACGCTGTCGGCCCCGTACCGGGCGATCAGATCGAGCGGATCGGGCGAGTTGCCGAGCGACTTGCTCATTTTACGGCGCAGTTTGTCGCGCACGATGCCAGTCAGGTACACGTTGCGGAAAGGCATTTCGCCACGGTATTCATACCCGGAGATGATCATGCGTGCCACCCAGAAAAAGAGAATTTCGGGGGCGGTCACCAGGTCGTTGGTCGGGTAGTAGTAGTCGATCTGTTCGTTGTTCGGGTGGCGAATGCCGTCGAACACCGAGATCGGCCACAGCCACGAAGAGAACCAGGTGTCGAGCACGTCGGGGTCTTGGCGCAGGTCGTCCATCGCCAACGCCGGGTTACCGCTCTTTTCACGGGCCATGGCCAACGCTTCGGCCGGGGTTTCGGCCACGACGCACCCGCCGCCGGGCAGGTAGTAAGCCGGGATCTGTTGGCCCCACCACAACTGGCGCGACACGCACCAGTCCTTGACGTTTTCCATCCAGTGGCGATAGGTGTTTTTGAACTTCGCCGGATAGAGTCTTATGATATCTTCCATTACCGCTTTCAGGGCCGGCTGAGCCAACTCTTCCATCTTCAAAAACCACTGCATCGAGAGTTTGGGTTCGATCACCGCGCCGGTGCGTTCCGAGGTGCCCACCTTGTTGGTGTAATCCTCGGTCTTTTCGAGCAGGCCGGCTTCGCGCAGGTCGATCTCGATCCGTTCCCTCAGGTCGAAACGGTCCATGCCGGCATAGATGCCTGCGCGGTCGTTGATCGTCCCGTTATCGTTAAAAATATCGATCGCTTCGAGACCGTGCTTTTCGCCCAACATATAGTCGTTTACGTCGTGGGCGGGAGTGACTTTGAGGGCGCCGGTCCCGAATCCGATGTCGATGTAGTCGTCGAAAACGACCGGCACGGAGCGGTTCACGAGCGGCACGATCACCCGCTTGCCCTTGAGCGCGGCGTAGCGCGGGTCGTCGGGGTGTACGCACAGGCCGGTGTCGCCCAGAATCGTTTCGGGACGGGTCGTGGCGACGATCACACAGTCATCGCTGCCTTCGATCTTATAGCGCAGGTAGTAGAGTTTCCCATTCGTTTCCTGGTAGAACACCTCTTCGTCAGAGAGCGCGGTCAACGCCTGGGGATCCCAGTTGACCATCCGCACGCCGCGGTAGATCCTGCCTTTATTATAGAGGTCGACGAAAACCCGGATCACGCTTTCGCTCATCGCCGGGTCCATCGTGAAGACGGTGCGGTCCCAGTCACACGAAGCGCCGAGTTTTTTCAATTGTTCGAGGATGATGCCGCCGTGTTTTTCTTTCCATTCCCAGGCATGTCTGAGAAACTCTTCGCGGGTGAGATCGGATTTTTCGATGCCTTCGGCCTTGAGTTTCTGCACCACCTTGGCTTCGGTGGCGATCGAGGCGTGGTCGGTGCCCGGTACCCAACAGGCGTTGAAGCCCCGCATCCGTGCGCGGCGCACCAACACGTCCTGGATCGTGTTGTTGAGCATGTGGCCCATGTGCAGCACTCCGGTCACGTTGGGCGGCGGGATCACGATCGTGTAAGGCTCGCGCCCGTCGGGTTCGGAGTGGAAGAAGCGGTGGGCCATCCAGTAGGCATACCATTTCGATTCGATCTCGGCGGGTAAGTATTTGGCAGCGATTTCCATAATTTCAGCGTTTTATCTCTTGTTTCAGACCTGTTTTGTCCTTGCTTTTGCGACAAAACGCAAAGATAGGCAAAATTCGTAGCCCTGTTAACAACTTTTGGATAATTTTATCGTTATATGATCGGGTGAATTTTCATTTGCGCCGAATATTGACTAATTTTGCGATTTCTACAAGGAGACTGTCATGAGCAAAAAATATAAGAATATCATCAACGAAGAAGACCTTTCCGGCATTTCCGACATCCTCGAAGGCCGCCACCAGGTAATCCCGATCCTCTCGTCGGAAAACGACGAGTTGATCAGCGATGTGATCATTCCCGAAGTGATGCCGATTCTCACCCTGCGCAGTTCGGTGCTTTTCCCGGGGGCGATCACCCCGATCACCGTGGGGCGCGAAAAGTCGATGAAACTGATCAAGGATGTCGACTCGGGCGAAGGCGTGTTGGGCGCCGTGTTGCAGAAGGAATCGGGCGTCGAACATCCCGGGCCGGACGATATGTACCGCGTCGGGACGGCGGCCCGCATCCTGAAAGTGTTGGAGATGCCCAACGGCAACCTGACGGTGATTCTCCACGGATTCGAAAAATTCGAGGTGAAAGAGTACATCTCTTCCGAACCCTATTTCCGGGCGACGGTCAACGCGCTGAAAGACACCGCCCCCGATAAGAACAACGTCGAGTTCGACGCCTTGGTGCAGTCGATCCGCGACGTGGCGATCAATGTGATCCACATCTCGCCCAATATGCCCAAAGAGGCGTCGTTTGCCATCAAGAACATCGACGGCAACCGGGGGATCCTCAACTTCGTATGCTCGAACATGGATTTCAGCGACGCCGACCGGCAGTACCTGCTCGAAGCGCCGGGCCTGTTAGCGCGTGCCAAACGCCTGTTGGAAATCCTGGTCAAGGAACAGCAGTTGCTCGAACTCAAAAACGATATTCAGTCAAGGGTTAAACAAGACCTTGACCAACAGCAGAAAGAATATTTCCTACAGCAGCAGATCCGCACGATCCAGGAGGAACTGGGCGGCGACCCCGCCGATCGAGACCTTGACGAACTGCGGTCGAAAGCAGCCAGGAAGAAGTGGAACGACGAGATCAAAGGAATGTTCCTCAAGGATTTGGCCAAGTTGGAACGGATGAACCCGGCCGTGGCCGAATATGCCGTGCAGTTGAATTACCTGCAACTGGTGGTCGACCTGCCGTGGAACGAATATACGAAGGACAACTTCGACCTGCAACGCGCCAAAAAACGCCTGGACCACGACCATTTCGGCCTTGACGAGGTGAAGGACCGCATTCTGGAACACTTGGCCGTGCTCAAGTTGCGCGGCGACCTCAAGTCGCCGATCCTGTGCCTCTACGGCCCTCCGGGAGTGGGAAAGACCTCGCTCGGGAAATCGGTGGCCGAAGCGCTGAAGCGCAAATTCGGACGCATCTCGCTCGGCGGCCTGCACGACGAGGCCGAGATCCGCGGACACCGTCGCACCTACATCGGGGCGATGCCGGGACGAATCATCCAAACAATCCTGCGCTGCAAGTCGTCGAACCCGGTGATCATCCTCGACGAGGTTGACAAAGTGGGGGCGAGCAACCACGGCGACCCTGCCTCGGCCCTGCTCGAAGTGCTCGACCCGGAACAGAACAGCACGTTCCACGACAACTATCTCGACACGGAATACGACCTGTCGAAGGTGATGTTCATCGCCACGGCCAACAACATTAACAACGTGTCGCCCGCCCTGCGCGACCGTATGGAAATGATCAACATCGCCGGCTACATTCTCGAAGACAAGATCCAGATCGCCAGAAAGCAC
>JAITVB010000108.1 GCA_031286025.1 Rikenellaceae bacterium | reverse complement strand
GTCCTGAAAACTGTCGGTCAGGGCCGACGATTCGTCACCGATTGCCCCGGGAATAACCCGCACCACGCTGTCGGCGATGATCGCCGCGGCCAGTTCGCCACCGGTCAGCACATAGTCGCCGATCGAGATTTCGCGGGTGACCAGGTGTTCGCGAATGCGGTGATCGACCCCTTTATAATGGCCGCAGAGAATGATGATGTTTTCAAGGGTCGAGAGGCGGTTGGCCTCTTGTTGGTCGTAAGTCGATCCATCCGGCGAGGTATAGATCACCTCGTCGTACGTGCGTTCGGCCTGCAGGCCGGCGACGATGCGAAAAACCGGCTCGATCTTCATCACCATGCCGGCTTCGCCGCCGAAAGGATAGTCGTCGACCTGGCGGTGCTTGTCGACGGCGTGGTCGCGGATGTTGTGAACCACGATCTCGACAAGGCCTTTCGCCTGCGCCCGCTTGAGGATCGACTCGTTGAGGGGGCTGGCCAACAGTTCGGGAACGACGGAGAGGATGTCGATGCGCATGGCTTTATACGTTGATTTCGCCATCGACGACCTCGACGATGAACGGGTTGTTTTGCACCTCGCGGCCGATCGAGGTCGACGGGCCGTGGCCGGGATAGACCCGCACATCGCCGCCGAGCGGAATGATCTTTCGGAAGAGGCTGTTCATAATCTGCCGGTAGTCGCCGCCGGGCAGGTCGGTGCGGCCGATACTTTCCTTGAAAAGCGTGTCGCCGGTGAGCATTATCTTGTTTTCGCGGTCGAACAGGCACACGCAGCCCGGCGAGTGGCCGGGGGTGTGGATCACTTCGAGGAGGGTGTTGCCGAAGCGGATCTCGGTTTCGCGCGACAGGTCGATGTCTATTTCAGGTACAGCGGCAATCTCCATCCCGTAAAGGCGCGCGTGGCCGGCCGCCGTATCGAGCAGGAAGGCATCGGAACCGTGCATGGCAAACGGCACCGCATGCGTTTCTTTTACACAGCCCACGCCCAGGATGTGGTCGATGTGGCCGTGGGTGTTGATCGCGAATACCGGTTTGAGGTTACGTTCCCTGATAAACTTTTCCAAAACAGCGTCTTCGCGCGGATTGCCGTTGCCGGCATCGACGATCACACTCTCGTTCGTGTCGTCCCAGAGGACGTATGTATTTTCCTGGAACGAATTGAATACCAATGCTGCCAAGTTCATCATAGTGTTCGATTTCCGACAAAGGTAAACAATTACTACCTTTGTCGGAAATCAAAACGTGAGGATTGTGGCTCGCAAAAGAGAAAAATTGCCCCTGATCGGGGGATTGGAGATCGTGGACATTGCCGCCGAGGGGAAAGCCGTCGGGCGGTGGAACGAACAAGTGGTCTTCGTGCCGATGGCCGTTCCGGGCGATGTGGTCGACGTACAAATTACCAATAAACGCCGCCGGTTCATGGAAGGTTTTGTGACGAATTACGTCAAACGATCGCCGTTGCGGACCGAGCCGTTTTGCGAACATTTCAGCGTGTGCGGAGGCTGCAAATGGCAGCACTTGCCCTACCTCCGGCAATTGGCTTTCAAGCAGCAGCAGGTCGAAGACCAACTCACGCGTATCGGCAAGATCGAATTACCCGAAATCTCACCGATCTCAGGGTCGGCCAAGACCGTCTGTTACCGCAACAAGCTCGAATACACGTTTTCGAATAAGCGTTGGATGACCCGGGCGGAAATCGGCGCCGGAGAAAAAATCGAAAATCCCAATGCGCTCGGGTTTCATGTTCCGGGAATGTTCGACAAGATCCTCGATATCCGGAAATGCTGGTTGCAGCCCGATCCGTCGAACGCCGTCCGGTTGGCCGTCGACGCTTTTTGTCAGACCCGGGGCTATGAATATTATGATGCGCGCACCCACACCGGGTTGATGCGCAACATCATCATCCGCACCGCTTCGACGGGCGAAGTGATGGTGGTAGTCATCTTTGCCCGTGAGGATGAGGAGAAGCGGGTAGCGCTGCTCGATCATCTCGTGGAAAAGTTTCCGGAAATTACGTCACTGATCTACGTGATCAACGGCAAGTTCAACGACACGATCGGCGACCAGGAGACCATTTGCTACGCCGGGCGCGACCATATTTTTGAAGAGATGGAGGGGTTGCGGTTCAAGATCGGGCCCAAGTCGTTTTACCAGACCAATTCCGAACAGGCGTACGAACTCTATAAAACGGCCCGCGACTTTGCCGGGCTGACGGGCAGCGAGGTCGTGTATGACCTGTACACCGGCACGGGCACCATTGCCCATTTCGTGGCGCGTGACTGTCAGAAAGTGGTCGGGATCGAGTATGTGCCTGAAGCGATCGAAGATGCCCGGGTCAACTCCGAACTGAACGGCATCGCGAACGCCGTCTTTTACGCCGGCGATATGAAGGATGTGCTCAACGAACGGTTTATCGGCGATAACGGGCGGCCCGACGTGGTGATCCTCGATCCGCCGCGGGCGGGGATTCATAACGACGTGGCGCAGGCGGTGTTGGCTGCCGCACCCGAGCGGATCGTTTATGTGAGTTGCAATCCGGCTACGCAGGCCCGCGACATTGCGCTGTTCGATACCACTTATCGTGTGACGCGGGTACAGCCCGTCGATATGTTTCCGCATACGCACCACGTCGAGAATGTGGTACTTTTGGTAAAGCGACAACCAAGTAAGGCGAGCGAGCAATGAAATTTCCGGAAACGGTAATATCGGACGACGGGTCGCACACGTTGCGCCATCCGCGACTGGGCGACACCTATCACTCGACCCGCGGAGCGGTGGGCGAAGCGCAACATGTGTTTATCGATGCAGGCTTCAATCACATACCCGGCCCCGAAAAACGCATTTTCGAAATGGGTTTCGGCAGTGGCCTCAATGCCTTGCTGACACTGAAAAAAGCGGTCGAAACCGGATGCCGGGTGACATACCATGCGGTAGAGATCGACCCGGTGCCGATGGAAGTGATCCGGCAGTTGAACTACCTCGCGGCCGACGATCCGCTCTATCCGGCTTTCCTGGCAATGCATGAAACGGCATGGGGCTGTTCCGAAAAGATCCATCCGGCGTTTACACTTAAAAAAAACGCCGGATCGTTGCTTTCGATCGAATTGGATGTTACCTTTGAGATCGTCTATTTCGATGCCTTTGCCCCGGAAACCCAACCCGAATTGTGGAGTGAAGCCGTTTTTCGAAAATTGAGGGAAGCGGTGGTGCCGGACGGCGTGTTGGTTACGTACTCGGCCAAAGGCGATGTGAAACGGACCCTGCGCGCTGCGGGATGGGAGGTGGAACGGCTGCCTGGCGCACTCGGGAAAAGACACATGGTAAGGGCTACAAAACGCTGACTATGAAAACACTCGAAAAAACGATCCGCTACCGGGCGTCGGCCATCGACCAACTGCCTGAAACCGACCGCCGGTTGGCCGAACGGGCACAGGCGGCATGCGACGGGGCGTGGGCACCTTACTCCGGCTTCCGGGTCGGGGCGGCGGCGCTGCTCGACAACGGGGCGGTGGTCGCCGGCAACAACCAGGAGAGTGAAGTTTTTCCGGCAGGACTCTGTGCTGAACGGGTGGTGATCTTCTCGGTACTTTCGCAATATTCCGGGCGAAAGATCCTGAAAATGGCCATCGCCGCATGGCATGACGGCGCGTTTACCGATACACCGGTCACCTCGTGCGGCATCTGTGTCCAGTCGCTCGTCGATCTGGAAAAACGGCAGGGCGAACCCATCGCCATCCTCTTTACCGGCAACCGGCAGACGATCGCCGTCGAACGCGCGGCCGACCTGCTGCCCTTTACCTTTTCATTGGCCTGATGATGTTCGATCCGAAACAGATACTCTATGAAGACAACCACCTGATGGTGGTCAACAAGCGCGCGGGCGAGCTCGTCCAACCCGATAGACAGGGGACAAGCGCGTTGGAAGATGAAGTCAAGATTTTCCTGAGGATTCGGGATAACAAACCCGGGCAGGTCTTTCTGGGAGTTGTTCACCGTGTCGATCGTCCGGTGAGCGGTGCGGTGCTCTTTGCCAAAACAAGCAAGGCATTGGCCCGGTTGAACGAAATGATGAAGGAGCGCGATTTTCGAAAGACATATTGGGCCATTACCGAAAAATCGCCCGAACCGGTAGAGGGGACACTCGCGCACCACATCGTGCGCGACGGTAAAACCAACCGTTCGCGGTGCGTGCCGAAACCAACCGCCGAGTCGAAAGAGGCACGGCTCAACTATCGTCTGATCGGCACTAGCGACCGCTATTCACTCATCGAAATCGAACTGCTTACCGGCCGCCATCACCAGATTCGCTGTCAACTTTCGCGAATGGGTTGGCCGATTAAGGGCGACCTGAAATATGGCGCCTCACGGTCGAATACGAACGGCGGTATTGCGCTCCACGCCCGATCACTCGAATTCGTACATCCGGTGCGGAAAGAGCCAATAAAAGTAATCGCACCCGTACCGCGGGAGGATAACCTGTGGGGGTACTTTGAAGATACTCAGAGGGGTAACCCCTAAAAAACCATAACTTATGAAAACGATTCAGGATTGCATCCGTTTCACCAACGAAAACCCTTATTGTTACCTGGCTACCGTCGAAAGCGACCAACCCCGTGTGCGGGCTCTCGGTTTCTGGTTTGCCGATGAAAGCGGTTTTTACTTTCAGGTCGGAGGGATGAAAGACGTGGCGAAGCAGTTACGCGCCCACCCCAAGGCCGAAGCCTGTTTCTACCGCCACGAAGGGGCGCTTGGCACAATGTTGCGTATGGGCGGCCCCGTCGAATTTATGAACGACCGGGCACTGAAAGAGCGGATCATGAAAGACCGCCCGTTTTTAATCGATATGGGCCTGACGGTCGACAGTCCCGATCTGGCGATCTTCCGCATCGCCCACGGCGAGGCCCATTTCTGGACGATGGAGAACAACCTGGAACCGAAAGAAATCATTACGTTCTGATGAAAATCATCTGCATCGGCCGCAACTACGTCGACCACATCCACGAGTTGGACGGCAACCGGAATATCCCGACCGAACCCATCTTCTTCAGCAAGCCCGACACGGCGTTACTGCGCAACAACGACCCGTTCTATGTGCCCGATTTCAGCAACGATCTGCATTACGAAACGGAGTTGGTGGTGCGGATCAAGCGGACAGCCAAGGCCATTGACGAAAAATTTGCGCCGCGGTGCTACGACGAGGTGGGTTTGGGGATCGACTTCACCGCACGCGATATCCAGCGGCGATGTATTGCCGAGGGATTGCCGTGGGAAGTGTGCAAGTCGTTCGACCATTCGGCCGCCGTTTCGCCCCGGTTCATTCCGTTGGCGGAGTTGGGCGGTGAGGTGCAGAAATTGTATTTTACCGGGGAGTTGAACGGGGAGGTCGTGCAGCGGGGCGATACGTCGCTGATGATCTTCGGTGTCGACCGGCTGATCGCCCACATTTCACGCTTCATTACCCTGCGCATCGGCGACCTGCTTTTTACCGGGACGCCCGTAGGCGTGGGGGCAGTACATCCAGGCGATCGTTTCCGGGCCTCTCTTGAGGGGCGGGTATTGCTCGATTTTGACATAAAATAGGGGCGGATGCAGGAAGAGTGGATTATGATCAAAATGTTCATCCGACTCGAAGAAGCATCGACAAGTAAAGGGTTGCTTCGGCAAGAGAAGATCGATTGCCGATAAGTGAAAATAGCGATACCGAAAAATTTGACATTCAGTAATTAACGCAGATAATGCTCTGTAGCCCTTGAAAACAGAACGGAAAGATGGATAAGTCGGAGTTGATCACCGTAAAAACCTTTGTCCTGCCGCAGGACGCGGCGTTGGTGAGGGCCTTCCTCGAATCGGAGGGAGTCGAGTGTTTCGTGCAGGACGAGTTGACCGTGCAGGTCGATAATTTTTATTCGACGGCTGTGGGCGGTGTCAAGTTGCAGGTGCGAAAACGCGACCTGCAGGAAGCCGTCGTCGCTCTCCAAAACGGTGGCTATTGGAACGAAGACGATCTGAAACCCACGCAGCAGGATATCGTCGTGGAACGCATAGTGGGCGCCATCCGCCGGATTTTCAGAAAGAAACGATGAGCGGGTGCGGAAAAGCGATAGACGGGAGCGAAGAAACCCGGTGCCCGGTATGCGGGTCGGACGAAGTGTCGAAGGCTCGGCTTTCGGGATGGGCTTTGTTTTCGCTTTACCTGTGCGCCCTGCCGCTACCCTTCCGCGAAAAGAAACTCCATTGCTTCGATTGCGGCCATGATTTTAAGATCACTAAAGGAAAACAACCATGAAAACAATTACGGAAATTCTTTTCGAACGCCGGTCGGTGCGCCGTTACGAACGCCGCCCGGTCGAGGCCGAAAAACTCGATTTCATCTATCGGGCCATTCAAAACACATCGACCAGTTACAACGGGCAGCAGTTTTCGGTGGTTGCCGTCACCGACCAGGCCATAAAAGAGGAGCTTTATAAAATTATCGGACAGAAGCAGGTCAAGACTTCGGCGGTGTTTTTCGTATTCTGCACCGATTTTCATCAGTTGCACATTGCGGGCGAGGCCAAAGGGATCGTTTATCCCGACTTCGAAGAAAAGATCGACGGCTTTACGGTGGGCGTGATCGACGCGGCGATGGCGATGCAAAACGCGATGGTGGCGTGCGAAGCGCTCGGGTTGGGATGTTGTGCGATCGGGTATGTGCGCACGGCCGATCCGAAGCGGGTGTCGCAGATCCTCGGGTTGCCCGAAGGGGTGGCCATCGTGTGCGGGTTGTCGGTCGGCCATCCGAACGAGGAACCCGACCTGAAACCCAAGCGGCCCGTGTCGCTCGCGGTTCACGAAAATCATTACCGGCCGCGGGGGGAACTGGTGCCCGAACTGATCGAATACGACGCCGCCATCGAGCGGTTTAATGAAACCCGCAACGGTACCACGACCGACAACGATTGGGTCGGCCACATCCTCGACTATCACCGCGAAGCGAAAAAGCACGACCTGACCGGCTATCTCAACAGTCAGGGATTTTTAGATGCGTCTCCGCACGGGAAGTCTTACAGCAAAGTACCGCAGGAAAACACTGTTTTCCTGCGGTACTTCTTGATAAATAAACGCGCTGCAATTACAGGGCAAAAGCGTAGCCGAGGATGAATGAACCGGCACCGATGCGGTTCCGGCCGTTCTCGTCGCTCTTCTGGATTTTCACAAAGCCATACCGGCCACCGGCCAGAAACATCAATTCGCCTTTCCAAAACTTCATCCCGATACCGGCGCTACCGACCACCCCCGTAGTTGAAGTGGTGGGTATCGTCATGGATGTCGCCGGTCAAGGTCAGCTCGATTCCGACCGAAGGAAGGAACTGGCTCAACGGGAGTTTTTGCCGTTGCACTAATACAGTAACAATCCGGCTACACCCGAGGCGGCGATCAGCACGATCGGGTTGATCTTGTGCTCCGAAGCTGCCAAGCAGATCAGAAAAAGCAGCACCGCTTTCAGGTCGGGAAAATTGGCCGGCGTCATCAACAGGAAGACCGCGGCGCCAATCATCCCGATCATGACCGGTTTCAGACCGTCCATCGCGTAGCCCACACGGCGATTTTTCCTGAATTTTATAAAAAACTTGGTCAGCAGCAACATGAGCACCAACGGCGGAAGGCACACCGCAAACGTCGCCAGGGCCGATCCCCAGGCGTTGCCCGTGACCGTATAGCCGACATAAGTGGCACTGTTGACCGCGATCGGGCCGGGAGTGATCTGCGAAATGGCCACAATATCGGTAAACTCCTGGTTCGACAACCACGCCCGGTTTTCGACCACCTCGTGCTGAATGAGCGACAGCATCGCATAGCCGCCGCCGAAACCGAAAAGACCGATCTTCAGGAATGTCCAGAACAGTTTCAGATAGATCATGCCTTTTCCTTATAAACTCCGTACAGCATTCCGCAAGCCGCTCCGGCGATCAGCAACCACACGGGCGACACACCTGAAAAGCCCACTGCAACGGCCACCGCCGCAGCGATCCCGATCCGGATATAACCGAGCCCTTTGGCCAGTTTATAAACCGGCGAAGCGATCAGGGCCACCACCGCCGGGCGCATGCCCTTGAAAATGCGTCCGACGATCGGGTTATCCCTGACATCGGTAAAAAAGACGGCGATCGCCAAAATAATCAAAAAGGAAGGCAGTACTGTGCCGAGCGTTGCGGTAAATGCGCCGCGCCAACCGAAACGTTTGTATCCGACGAAGACAGAAGTGTTGATCGCGATCGGGCCGGGCGAGGTTTGAGCCAGGGCCAACAGTTCGAGAAACTCGTCGGGGCCGACCCATTTGCGGCGTTCGATCACCTCGCGCCGGATCAGCGGAATCATCGCATACCCGCCGCCAAACGTAAAACAGCCGATCTTGAAGAATGACCAAAAAAGTTCAAAGTACGCCTTCACGGGGCGAAGATAACACATGTTTTGCATAACTCATGCCATCTGAATTATTAATCCGTCCAAACTTCGGGTTTAAATTCACACGAGGGAAGTGCCGTTTTTAAAAAGCGACACCCAAAATTTTTGTCCGGATTTTGCCTGGAAGAAATCCCCCGGTGCGGGGCGCACCGAGGCCGTATCGCATCTTAATAATTCATGATCCGCCACTCTTTCGGGAATAGGTTGTTCGAGCGGCGGCCGATACGCTTGATCCACCCGAGCGGAAGCCCTTGGAACGTGACGAGGTTCACCCCTTCCACAAACCGGCCGGCCGCCACCTCGTTCCTGCGCAAGTAGCGCAACGCATCGACCAGATCGAGGTCGGCCTCGGGCACCCGTTCGCGCGATATGCCGTGGAAAAGAGCAAGGCTTGCTTCAGGTTTCAGTTTCCCGTTTATCAGTTGGCCCGTTTCGACGCCCGAATAAAGAAGGGAAAACCTGTCGGCCAATAGGTTGACCTCGTGAATCGCATCGCCATAATACGCAAAAATCCGCCCGTCGGCCAAAGAGCCGAAACGCATATATTCGGATTGGGCACACCACGAAGCGACTTCGGTCCGTGCTGCTTTCGACAAATCGCCGAGGGCCGCCTTTCGGAATCGGTGGTTCTGCTCTTTATGCGGATTGCCCCCCTTGCGGAAAACGGCGGCAAAAAATCCTTCGCCTGTGATCCGATGCGGGAAAAACCGGAACGTTTCAATTCCGCCCGCCTCGCCGCACACCATACCGGGCAGGTCGGCGGTATCGACATGCACCACTTCGCAATTGTGCTCGCCGGCCAACCAGACAACGTTATCTTCGTTTTCCGTGCGGTTGAAAGTGCAGGTGCTGTAAACCAGTATGCCCCCCTTGCGCAGCGCCCCCCACGCGGCGGCCAGAATGCGCCGCTGCCGCACGGCGCACAACTGCACGTT
>JAITVB010000134.1 GCA_031286025.1 Rikenellaceae bacterium | reverse complement strand
ATGTCCCGGAAAATCGCTTTCAGTTCGCGTTGTACGGCGTTGAGTTCGGCCAAGGTGAGCAGGCCGATCTTGGCCAACATCCGGGTGTGGGCCAACGAACCGAGCACGTCGGCTTCGGCCAACAGCAGGTCCATTTCGCGGTCGCGGCCCACGGTGAACGTTTCCACCTGGGCGTCGACGTCAATATTTTTTTGCCACAGTTTCATCGGGTTGGGTTTAGAGAAGTGCTGTCAATATCTTTATATAGGTGTCGATCCCGTGCTCGATTTCCGGAAGCAGGACAAATTCGTCGGCGCTGTGGGATCTGCTTGATTGTCCAGGCCCCATTTTGAGCGAAGGGATGAAAAGTTTTGTCTGGTCTGACATCGTGGGCGAGGCGTAGGTTTTCAGCCCAAGGGCCATGCCCGCCTGCACCGCCGGGTGCGCCGGATCGATCGACGACGATTTGTGCTTCAACGACCGGGGAGTGACTTCGCATTTGACGTGTCGGCGGACGATTTCGACAATTTCGGTATTTGTATATCGTTCGGTCACGCGGATGTCGACCGTGAAGCGGCATTCGGCCGGCACGACGTTGTGTTGCGTCCCGGCCGAAATCATCGTTACGTTCATTCCCACCTCGCCCAACAGCGGCGATTTTTTGGGGAAGCGGAACGTGCGGAACCACTCGATATCGGGTATTGCTTCATAGACGGCATTAACCCCTTCGCCCCGCGCCGCATGGCCCGAAACGCCGCGAGCAACGCAATCGAGCACGATCAGCCCCCGTTCGGCGATCGCTAGATCCATACCCGTCGGTTCGCCGACAATGGCGAAATCGAGCGGGCCGAGATCGGGCAACACGAGGGCCAACCCACCGTCGCCCGAGATTTCCTCTTGTGCAGTGATCGCCAGGATCAGGTTGTATTTCAGGTCTGTGCGTTCGTAAAAATGCAGAAAAGCGGCGATCAGCGATACCACGCTCGCCCCGGCGTCGTTGCTCCCGAGGCCGTAGAGCACATCGCCCGCGATGTCGGCCGCGAACGGGTCGCGGGTATAGCCCGGGTTGGGTTTTACGGTATCGAGGTGCGAGTTGAGCAGGATGGTCGGCCGGTCGGGAGAAAAATAGCGGTTGCGGGCCACGATGTTGTTGGCCGTCATGGTAATGGCAATATCGCGATTTTCGAAAGTTCCGGCGATCAGTGAACACACGTCCTCCTCCTCGCCGCTCACCGACGGGGTGGCGATCATCTGGCGCAACAGCGCGACGGCATCATCGTGCAAAAATTTTCCGGACATCGGCAATCGCTAGGTTTCCGAACACAAACGTACAAAAAAATCCGGGGAAAATTTGTTTTTCACAAAAAGTCCTTATCTTTGTTGCCCGAATGTGGAGGAATCTCTGGCGAGAACATGGGAGTCCGCATATATTCCCCGCTTAAACTTTTCATCAGTAAAACAATGGACGAAAAATTGATCCGGGTCGCCGAAGACCTCTTTTGGGAAAAGAAAGACCTGCCCAGGTTCAAGAGTGGCGATACCATCACTGTAACGTACAAGATCATCGAGGGGAGCAAGGAACGCCTGCAGAGTTTTCGCGGCACTGTGATCCAGATGAAAGGCACGGGTGTGACTAAAATGTTCACCATCCGCAAGATTTCGAACGGCGTGGGCGTGGAGCGCATTTTCCCGCTTTATTCGCCGCACATCGACAGCATCGAGTTGAACAAGGTCGGCGTGGTTCGTCGCGCACGAATTTACTACCTGCGCAAATTGACGGGTAAAAAAGCGCGAATCAAGGAGAAAAAACTTTCTTCGGCTCGATAGCCGGAGAGATCGGGGATTGAGAGAGGGACGCTTTTTCGAAAAAGCGTCCCTCTTTTCTAAAATTTTTGTCGAGTCCGAACGGGTTTCCCTCCTATTTCCCTCTCGCTTTAGCCTTGGATTTGACTTTGGGCTTGGGGGATGACTGTTGGGCATTGATGAGGTCGAGACAGTCTTGGAGGGAGAGGGCTGCGGGAACGGCGGTTTTGGAGAGTTTGTAGTTCTCGCCGTCGTAACAGACGTAGGGGCCCCAACGGCCGTTGAGAACTTGGAGCTTGGAATCTTCGGGGAATGTTTTGATGACTTTTTCGCGTTCTTGTTTGCGTTTTCCTCGATGAGTTCGATGGTGCGTTCGATGGTGACGGAGTAGGGATTGTCACCTTTTTTGAGCGAAACGAATTTCCCGTCGTGACGCACGTAGGGGCCGAAGCGCCCGACGCCGATCACGGCGTCTTTGTTTTCATACTGGCCGACGGTGCGGGGCAGCTGGAAGAGACACATCGCCTCGTCGAGGGTGATTGTGGCCAAGAGTTGGCCGGTGGCCAAGTTGGCGTATTGAGGTTTTTTACCGTTTTCTTCTTCGTTTTCACCGAGTTGCACATAGGGGCCGAATCGGCCGATGCGGGCGTAGACGGGCAGACCCGAGGCCGGATCGTTGCCCAACAGGCGGGCGTTGGTGGCGCGTTGCGAGTTTTCGGTGACGTTTTCGACCGTGTCATGGAACGGATGATAAAAACGGTCGATCATATCGGCCCATGCCGTTTGGCCTTCGGCGATCCGGTCGAACTCTTCTTCGACGTTGGCCGTGAAATGGTAGTCGAGGATCGCGGGGAATTGTTCTTCGAGGAAGTCGGTCACCACGATCCCGATGTCGGTCGGGAAAAGTTTTTGTTTTTCGGTTCCGAAAGTTTCCGATTTCGTCGATTCGGCGACCGAGCCGTCCTTGAGGGAAATTTCCAGAAATTTGCGTTTGCCGCCTTCGCGGCTTTCTTTGACAACATATCCGCGCTGAATGATGGTCGAAATGGTCGGGGCATAGGTCGACGGGCGGCCGATACCGAGCTCTTCCAGGCGTTTGACGAGCGACGCTTCGCTGTAACGTGCCGCGGGCGAGGTGAAGCGTTGGGTGGCGGTGATGCCGTTTTCGGTCACTGTTTCACCCGCCTTGAGCGCCGGAAGCATGCCCTCCTGGTTGTCGCCGGGTTCGTCGTCCGACGACTCGGTATAGAGGCGCAGGAAACCATCGAAGGTAATCACCTCGCCGGTCGCCGTGAAATGGTGTTCGCGGTTGCCTTCGATCTCGATTTCGGCTATCGTGCGGTCGATCTCGGCCTGGGCCATCTGCGAGGCGACGGTGCGTTTCCAGATCAGGTCGTAGAGGCGTTTTTCCTGGGGAGAACCCTCGATCGACGGCCGGTCGACATACGACGGGCGGATCGCTTCGTGCGCCTCCTGAGCGCCTTTTGCCGTGGTTTTGTATTGGCGGATTTCGAGGTACTTTTCCCCGAAATGTTGTTTCACCTCAGCGGCGATGGCGCCGATCGCCTCGCGCGAAAGGTTTTGCGAGTCGGTACGCATGTAGGTGATCAACCCGGCTTCGTACAAGCGTTGGGCGATCGACATGGTTTGTCCCACGGACATCCCCAACTTGCGGCTCGCCTCCTGTTGCAGGGTCGAGGTGGTGAAAGGCGGGGCGGGTGATTTCCTGGCTGGCTTTTTGTCGATGCCGCGCACCGTGAAACGGGCCTTGCGACAGGCGGCCAACAGTTTGCGGGCCTGATCGGCGTTGGTCAATCGTTTGTTGAGTTCGGCCGTGAACAGGGAACCCGCTGCACTGAGAAATTGGCCCACGATCCGGAAATAATCGTTCGGGGTGAAGGCGATGATCTCTTTCTCGCGTTCGACGATCAGCTTGACCGCCACCGACTGCACGCGGCCGGCCGAGAGCGACGGTTTTACCTTTTTCCACAGTACGGGCGAAAGTTCGAAGCCCACCAGACGATCCAACACCCGGCGCGCCTGTTGGGCGTTGACCAGGTTCATGTCGATCTCGCGGGGAGTTTCCACCGCGTGGAGAATGGCGTTGCGGGTAATTTCGTGAAACACGATGCGGCGGGTCTTCTCGGGGGTTAGTCCCAACACCTGGTAGAGGTGCCAGGCGATCGCCTCTCCCTCGCGGTCTTCATCGGAGGCAAGCCACACCGTCCTGGCCCCTTTGGCCAGTTTCGAGAGTTCGGCCACGACGGCTTTCTTGTCGTCCGAGATGAGATAGGCCGGTTCGTAATGGTTTTTTATGTCGATTCCGAGTCCTTTTTTCTGCAGATCGCGAATGTGTCCGAAACTCGATTTCACGATGTAATCTTTACCGAGGAATTTTTCGATCGTTTTCGCTTTGGCCGGGGACTCGACAATAACTAAATTTTCTTGCATCTTGCGGGTATGTTGTTACGTTACAAATTCTTCAGTTTTTCGGAGGGCATCGTTATGCGCCATCGAAAGGCGATGACAATCCCCGCTCCGGGTAAAAAAGACAAAAGCTGCTTTTCCGAGCAGCTTCCTTTTCCCGATCCTTACCTGACCATGGTGTATGTCAGAATCAGCCTTAGGGGCGCGGAGGATCCGAATCCGTGGATGGCCATCGGGCTTATCAGCTGATAAGTCGAATCCAGATCCGGCCCCAGAATGATTCCCTGTTGGTCGTAATCCTGTCGGAAGAGCCGTTGGGCATAGAAAGTGATGTCCATCTCATAGAGGTATCTCGACTGGTTTTTGTATCCGCCGTAGGAGGTGACGTAGCCCTGGTTCTCAAGTGAGGGGCTGTAATCGGGGATAGGAGAGTAGTACAGGGGATCTCGATAGCTAATATACATGCCCAACCGCGAGAATGTGTTTTTCATCACGGCGGGGGTGTCGTCGACGAAGTTGACCTGGAATTTCGCCTTGTTGATGACGATGTCGGTAAATCCGGCGTCGAGTACCTTTTGTCGGATTTGGGCGACCGACTCCTTGGAGAATTCGAGATAAGTCGTAATCCCGCCATAGGCCTGGATATAAGTCGTGGGCACCGACACGCTTTTGTCGTTCAGACGCAGGTCGGGCGAGGCGTTCGTGTAATCGAAATTCATCACACCGATGTCTTGGTTCAGGTAGGTCTGGCTGTTGGGGGTAAACCAGAAATAGGTGTATGTGGTGTCCTTTTTGACCGGATTATCGTTGTGGTAGTGCAGCAGCAGGTAAGAATAGTCGATATTCACGGCTACGATGGCCGCGTCGAGGTCTTTCGTGCGAGGTTTCAGGTAAAATCCCTTGAAGCGTTTGTGGAAGGTTCTCGGACTGTGGTATCCCGCTGTGTCAAGCAGTCGGCTGATGAAATCCGGGTCGGTGATGCGGGTGGTGATTATCGTGCTGTAATCGCCCGCATATTCGACCGTCGCCAAGGGCGTGGATTTGACGATCGGGGCGGGATTGAAATTGGAATAATAAGTCGAATCGATGTAGATCTCCTCGGTCAGTTCATACAGGTCGAACGTTTGCGCCACATCGCCCTTGCCGACGTAACCGTCGAACTGCAGGCGAAGGAAGAGCGAGTCGACCACAGGATCGACCCCGTAGAGCGAGTCGGTCTTGCTGAAAGTGTAGTCGGGGGCATATTGAAACAGGTAGGACGCGTTGGTCAATCCGCACGTCGGGTCGACAAACGTCCCCAGGTAGTAGTAACCATCCAGGTTGCTGCTCATCACCGAGTCGTTGGTCACGTTGTAGGTCCTGATCTGGAACGAGGAGTCCATGGCGATCGACACGACCTGGTGATCGGGGATAAATTCGGTACCCGTCGTGTCGTCTATCTTCTTGCAAGAGGTTCCTCCCAGGAAAATCGCCCCCACTGTCGCTACTACGGCTCCCCAACGGGCTGTGTTTTTCTTCGTTTTCTTCATCTGGCATCCCTGCTTAAGGGTGTATCTGATCATAAAATCGGGCATATTCGTCCGAATAATCTTCATCGCTCGTGCATTCCAGTACCGGAAGGCCCGATTGGCCGGTAAAGAAAGCTTTCACCTCGGGCGAAACACCCTCTTCGGCGAAAACCACCCCGTCGGCATACTGAGCGATGAATTTCATCAGGCCCAGATAATCGGGGTTATCCAATGCAGCGACTTCTTTGTCATTAATCCCTTCGCTGACGATCTTTTTACGGAGGTTCATATCGAGCCGTCCGGGAAACTCGCCGGCGTAGAGCGAAACCACCACCTTGACCCCGGCGAAGAGCGGATCGTCGGTGAGCAATCGCTTGAGGTACATCGCAATAAATCCGGCGAACCATCCGTGGCAATGCACGATGTGGGGCGACCAACGCAGTTTCTTGACCGTTTCGATCACCCCACGGGCAAAAAAGATCGCCCGCTCGTCGTTATCCGCAAAGTAATCGCCCTCTTCATTCGTTAGAACGTATTTTCGCTGAAAATATTCTTCGTTGTCGATAAAATAAATTTGTACCCGGGCCGAAGGGATCGAGGCCACCTTGATGATCAATTGATGGTCGTTGTCGTCGATGATCAGGTTCATCCCCGAGAGGCGGATTACCTCGTGGAGTTGGTTGCGACGTTCGTTGATGCAACCGTAGCGAGGCATGAACGTTCTGATCTCGAAGCCCTTTTCCTGAATTGCCTGGGGCAGGTTCCGGGAAATTTTCGGCATGTGGTTTTCAGGAAGGTAAGGCGTGATTTCCTGGCAAACGTACAGAATCCTCTTGTTGCTCATCGTGATGGATGGGTTTAGCCGCCGTTGGCAAAAACAAAATACGGCGACACAAAGATACAAAATATTTGTCAGTATTACAATTTTACTGTCCGAAGGGGGCGCGGAATCCGCCCAAAAGAAAAGATCCACCCGAAAGATTTTTTTCAGGCGGATCGGAAGCGCGGCGACGTGCGGTGATTTTGCGCCGTTTCCGGGACAAAATCATAAGATGAGCATCGCGTCGCCATAAGTGCCGAAGCGGTACTTTTCGGCTTTGGCCACTTTACAGGCTTCCATGATCCGGTCATAACCCCCGAAAGCGGCAACCATCATCAGTTGAGTCGAATAGGGCAGATGGAAATTGGTCACCATCGAATTGGCCACACTGAAATCATAAGGCGGGAAGATGAACTTGTTGGTCCACCCCGAGAATGATTTCAGACGCCCTTCGGTCGATACCGAACTTTCGACCGCTCGCATCACGGTGGTGCCGATCGCGCACACGCGCTTGCCCTTGTTCCTGGCGCCATTGACGATTCCGGCCGCTTCGTCGTCGATGAAGAATTGCTCGGAGTCCATTTTGTGTTTGGTGAGGTCTTCGACATCGACCGTTCGGAAGTTGCCCAAGCCCGTGTGCAAGGTGATTTCAGCCCGTTGGATACCTTTGATCTCGAGGCGTTTCAACAGGTGTTTGCTGAAGTGGAGGCCGGCCGTAGGGGCGGCGACAGCACCCTCATGTTTGGCGTAGATCGTCTGGTAACGTTCGGCGTCGAGCGGTTCGACCTTTTCGCGGATCCACTTCGGGAGCGGGGTTTCCCCCATTTTATAGAGGGCTTCCTTGAACTCTTCGTAGGTGCCGTCGAACAGAAATCGCAGCGTGCGCCCGCGCGAGGTGGTGTTGTCGATCACCTCGGCCACCAACAGATCGTCATCGCCGAAGTAGAGTTTGTTGCCGATGCGGATCTTGCGCGCCGGGTCGACCAACACGTCCCACAAACGTAACTCCTGGTTCAACTCACGCAGCAGGAAGATCTCGATTTCGGCCCCTGTTTTTTCCTTGTTACCGTAGAGGCGTGCCGGAAAAACCTTTGTATTGTTGAGGATCATCACGTCGCCTTCCTTAAAATACTGGAGGATGTCCTTGAAGACCTTGTGTTCGATTTTGCCCGTTTTGCGATCGATGACCATCAGCCGCGATTCGTCCCGGTTTTCTTCCGGATACTTGGCGATCATCTCGGGTGAAAAGTCGTAGTTGTACTGCGAGAGTTTCATAGGGGTCGTTTTGAGCTGACGGTGAATTTAATATTACGTAGAAAAAATGATTTTGTTTCGTTCCGGGGTGATTTTTTTACGCCCCGGCCGTTTTTTCTTGCGACGGTCGATGGCACGGGCAATCTCGCCCACCCAAAGCACCACCGACGCGGCCCCGAAAATTAACCCCCAGTCGGTCGCCCGCAGGGGCACGGTACGGAACACTTCGCCCCCGAACGTGACGATCAGGAACTGGCCTGCAAGGATCAACGTCCCCACACCGAGGAACACCTTGCATTTTGATAGTTCGCGGAAAGCCGATCCGCCTGCACCGAAAGCTTTGGCGTTAAACATGTTCCAGAATTGCAACAGCACGAAGAAGGTGAAGAACGCCGACAGTTCATATGGCGTGATCGTTTCCCCGAAACAGGCCAACAGGCCGACTAACGTTGCCACAAAGAACGCTCCGATGCCGAAGATCGTCCCGGCCATCGGACGGGTGATGATGAATTGGCTCGCTTGGCGAGGTTTGTCGTTCATCACGCGCGGGTCGGGCGGCAGCGAGGCGAGGGCGGCGGCGGCGAAGGTGTCCATGATCAGGTTGACCCACAGCATCTGGGTGACGGTCAGCGGCAGTTCGGTACCGAACAGCGAACCGAGCAGCACCACGGTCAACGCCGTCACGTTGATCGTCAGTTGAAACACCAGGAAGCGTTGGATGTTGCGGTAGAGCGAGCGGCCCCACATCACTGCCGAGGCGATGCTGTTGAACGAGTCGTCGAGCAGTGTGATGTCGCTCGCGTCTTTGGCCACCGAGGTGCCGGAGCCCATCGACAGGCCCACTTGGGCAAAATTGAGGGCCGGTGCGTCGTTGGTCCCGTCGCCGGTAACGGCTACCACTTCGCCACGCTGTTGGAGCAGTCGTACGAGGCGTTGCTTGTCGCCCGGCCGTGCACGCGACATAATCTTGAGGGCTTGCACCCGGGCGAGGAGCTCTTCGTCCGTGAGGGCTTCGAATTCGGCGCCGGTGATGTGGACACGATCGGTGTCGTCCGTGTCGTTCCACAAGCCGATCTGACGGGCGATTTCGCGGGCGGTGCCCGGGGTGTCGCCTGTGACGATCTTCACTCCGATCCCGGCACTCAGGCAACGTGACACGGCCTCCGGCACATCCTCGCGCACCGGGTCGGCAATCGCTGCAATACCCAAGAAAACAGGTTTTGCGGAGGCGGCTACGTCGCTCCAGGTTTTTACGGAATCGTCCAGTGCGGCGTAAGCAAATCCCAACGTACGCATTGCTCGGCTTTGGTAGCCGAGCAATGCTTTTTCGATGGTTTCGCGGTAATCGGTCGCCGGTACTTCGGCCGTGGGCCCGAGTACCGCGGCACACTTCGAAAAGACGATCTCCGGTGCTCCTTTTATGTATAACACGCGTTTGTTCAGTACATTCGAATTCACGATCGTCGCCATGAATTTACGCTCGGCGGTGAAAGTGAGTTGGTCTTCGACCGCCACGTCGCTCCGCCACGTTTCGTAGTCGGTGCCTTGGCGATGGAGCCACAGGAGCAGGGCGCCTTCGGTCGGGTTACCGATCGGTTTCGGATTTGCAGCATCCGTCCGGTCGAGGAATGCCGTGCTGTTCAGGGAAATGCCCTCGCGCATCAGGTCGCCGGGGAGGTCGTCGGACAGCGTATTGCCCGACGTCCCGAGAATATGGATGTCGTGAACGTTCATCCGATTCCGGGTCAGGGTTCCCGTCTTGTCGGTGCAGATGACCGTGGCGGCGCCCATCGTTTCGCAGGCGTGCATCTTGCGCACCAGGTTGTTGGCCTTGAGCATCCGGCGCATGTTGAGCGCCAGGGAGAGCGTGACGCTCATCGGCAACCCCTCGGGCACGGCCACCACCATCAGGGTGACGGCCACCATGAACGCTTGCAGGATGTCGTTGGCTTGGTGGAGCGAGATCCACGATCCGCGATCGACCGGTGACCAGGCGAAACCCCAGTAGCCCACGCCGCAGAGGATGGCAAACAGCATGGCCCCCGTCGCGATGAGGGCCAACGTGTTAGTTTTCTGCACCGGGCGGGGGCCTCCCCTGATGATGCCGGTCAGTTCGAGCGTATCACGGGCTGTCGGCATCCAGGCCCGGGCCGACATCATGCCGGCGGCCACGACAAACGAGGCCAGGAAATACAATTGCGCAGGGGAATAGGTCGCCCGGTCTTCGATCAGGTGTTTGGCCAAGAGGATACCGAAGGCCAGAAATGACAATCCGAAACCCACCCCGCCGATCAGCTTGGCCAACCGTTCGAGTTGCTTGCTGAGGGGTGTTTTCTCGTCGATGGTGGTCGAGGCTTCGCGCGCCACCTGGCCGAATTCGGTGGCGTTGCCTACCGAGGTGACGGTGATCGTACCGTGGCCTTCGACCACGGTTGTGCCGCGCAGCAACATGTTCGAGGGATAGGTCGCTTCCGGATCGCCTGCCGCCGGATCGGAGTTCTTGGCCGTGACCGGTTCGCCGGTCAGGGTCGATTCGTTGACCTGCAGCGAGAGCGACTCTTCGAGCCTGCCGTCGGCCGGGATCTCTTCGCCTGTTTCGAGCACCACCACGTCTCCCACCACGATATTGCGTTTGGCGACCTCCTGCACCGTCCCGTCGCGGATCACCTTATATAAGGTGTCGTCGTCGACACGACCTAGCAGGTCGAATTTTTTCTGCGCATCGTGTTCAAACCAGAATGCCACCCCCGTCGCAAGCAAAATAGCACAGAAAATCCCGATCGTCTCGGCAAACTCCCACTCGACAAACGAGATGGCCAACGACAGGAACGCCGCGATCAGCAATACCCGGATCACCGGATCCCGGAACTTTTCGAGGAACAGTTTCCACGCCGAATCGCGGGGCGGAGGGGTGATCAGGTTGTCGCCGTGCATGATCCGGCTAGCCTGGACAGCTGCGGCAGTGAGGCCGGTCAATCGTTTTTTTGTTTCCATGACAGGAAATTTTCGGGGATGAGTACTGAATATTGTACCGTCTCGGTCAGATCCGGGTGATGTGGTCTTTTTTAGACGTGTCGAGTTTGATCGCAATGAATAACAGCAGGGTGAAGGCGATCAGCGACGACCCCCCGTAACTGAAGAAAGGCAGCGGGATGCCGATCACGGGCATCAGCCCGATGGTCATCCCGATGTTGATCGCCACGTGGAACAGGAAAATGCCAGCCGCACAGTAGCAGTAGATCCGCCCGAAGGCTTCCTGTTGTCGTTCGCCCATGGCGATCAGTTTGAGGATCAGCATACCGAAAAGCACCACCACCACGGTGCTGCCCACAAAGCCCCACTCTTCGCCCACGGTGCAGAAGATGAAGTCGGTGCTCTGTTCGGGCACAAAGTTGTATTTCGTCTGCGTCCCCTCTAAAAATCCTTTGCCGGTGAAGCCGCCCGAACCGATGGCGATCTTCGACTGGTTGACGTTGTAGCCCCAACCCTTGAGATCGGATTCGAGCCCCAACAGGTCGAGGATGCGTTTCTGTTGGTGGACCTGCAGCACGTTGTCGAACACGTAGTCGATCGTCTGGGTGAACGCCAACGACCCGAAAAAGAGCAGGACGAAGAACCACACGTTGCGCAATCGCTGACGATAGGCGTAGGTCACCACAAAGATCAGCGAAACCGCCACAGCGGCGATCACCGCCACATCGGCCGACATCGGCCGTCCAAGCGCCAACGTGCCGAAATAGCCGCCTAACGCCCCCAACGCCACTCCGGCCAGGTAGATGATCTTGGTCTTCCACCGACCGTTGGTCAACCCCTCGCCGATAACGCAGATCAGCACCAGGATCACCAACAGCGGCACCGGTTCGACAAGGAACGAGAGCACAAAGAGCAATAACAACAGAAAAACCGTGATGTAAAGCCACCGGTTGAACCCTTCGCGGTAGAGCATAAAGAAAAATGAAACATAGACCAACGCCGATCCCGTGTCGTTCTGCAATATGATGACCGCCACCGGGATGCCGAGGATCAATCCCACGTTCAGCAGTGATTTGAGGCTGTGAATGTTGAATGCATAAGAACTCATGCATCGCGCCAAAGCCAACGAAGCGGTCACCTTGACGAATTCGGTCGGTTGAACACGTACCGACCCGAACTCATACCACGCCCGGGCACCGTTGACCTCCTTGCCGAAAACGAAAACGCCGAGCAGGAAAAGGATGCTGAGCCAATAGAGGGGGTAGGCAAAGACGTGGTAATATTTGTCGTCGATCAGCAGTACCGAGATCGCCAGAAAGGCCGAAATGCCGATCCACATCAACTGCTTGCCGTAGCTTTGATCCATGTCGAAAATACTGCTGTGCTCGGGGTCGTAGACGGCGGCGTAGATATTGAGCAATCCCGTCAGCACCAGTGCGGCGTAGATGGCGACCATCGACCAGTCGACCCGGCCGAGCGACAGGCTATTGTTGTGTGAACTGCCGGTCATAACGCGGGTAGGCTATGGGGAGGTTTTTGTAATGTTCGACCAAGGCCGGATCGGCGACCGCGCCGGTGAGGTATTGTTCGAGCAACAGCCGGGCGATCGGCACGGCGATCGTCGCCCCGAAGCCCCCGTTTTCGATGTAGACCGAAATAGCCACCTGCGGATTCCGGTAGGGGGCAAAGGCGGCAAAGACCGAATGGTCGCGGCCGTGGGGATTTTGGGCAGTCCCCGTCTTGCCGCAGACGTCCCATCCGTCGATGCGGGCGCCGCCCCCGGTGCCGCTCACGTTCACCGCGCGGTACATTGCGTCGGCGACGATTTCGAAGTATTGGGACTCGATCTTGGCGTGATGTTTTTCATAGAAGCGGGCCTCGATCGAATCCCTTCCCTGGATCGCTTTCACCACATGTGGAATATAATAATAGCCTCGGTTGGCGATCGTGGCGATGAAGTTGGCCATCTGGAGCGGCGTGGCCCCCATTTCGCCCTGGCCGATGGCTAGCGACACGGTGGTCAGCGAGTTCCAACTGCCACGGTAAACACGGTCGTAGTAATCGCGTGTGGGGACGTTGCCGTTCAACTCGCCGATGAAGTCCGAGTCGAGCTTGCGCCCGAAACCGAGGCTCACCACGTAGTCGCGCCACACGTCGAAACCGCTTTTCACCCCGCCGTACTTGCGGTTGTCGAGGCTGTTGCGGTAGACGTTGCAGAAATAAGCGTTGCATGAAGTTTGAATCGCTCCTGTCAGGTCGAGCGGCGAGACATGGCTGTGGCACCCCACCTTGAAGTTGCCCACGTGGTAGCCCATCGCGCAGCCGTAGGTCGTCTGGGCGGTCAGTGTCCCTTCCTGGAGCCCGATCAGGGCATTGACCAGTTTGAAGGTCGATCCGGGAGGATAGGACGACATCACCGCCCGGTTATAAAGCGGTCGCCGCGGATTGCGCAACAGCTTCATGTAGTTGTTGCCCCGTTCGCGGCCCACCAGTTCGTCAGGGTCGTAGGTGGGGCTCGAAGCCATGACCAGGATTTCGCCCGTCGAGGGTTCGATCATCACGACACTGCCTACCTTGCCGGTAAGCAACTCTTCGGCCAACAGTTGCAACTTCGCGTCGATCGTGCAGGTAATACCCAACCCGGGCGAGGCAAGCGTGTCGTAAACCCCGTCGCCATAACTGCCTTTGACGATGCCCAACACGTCGACCATCTGCACCTTAACGCCTTTCACGCCGCGCAGGTCCTTTTCATAGGCCTGCTCGACGCCGCTCGTGCCGATGTAGTCACCGCTCTTGTAGTAGGAGTCGCGTTCGATGTTGCGTTCGTTCGCTTCGCCCACGTCGCCCAACAGGTTGCCGCCCACTTTGCGGGGATAGGAGCGGATGGTGCGGTATTGGGTATAAAAACCGGGGAAATGGCGTTCGTCGAGTTTGATTTTCATTTCTTTCGGCAACTGTTTGAAGATCACCGAAGGACGGCGGCGCGAGAACTGGACGGCTTTCCGGTATTCGCGCACGAAGAGTTCCCGGCTTACCCCGAGGATTTCGCACATCTGGGTGGTGTCGAACGCTTTGACGTCGATCGGGATGGTGATCAGGTCATTGGCTTCGCGGTTCTGTACCAGGAATTCGCCGTTGCGGTCGTAGACCTCGCCACGCGGGGGGAACAGCACCTCGTAGCGCAACACGTTGTTGTCCGCGAAAACCTTATAGCGGCGGTCGATCACCTGGATATAGAACAGCCGTCCCAGAACCACCGCCACCAGGGCGATCACCACGAAGCGCAGGATGCCGACACGTCCGTTCATCGGTTAGATTTTCGATCGGTGAACCAAAAAAAGTAACTGACACAGGTAAATCGCCACCAACGTACAGAGTGTCCCCGAAAGGATGCGCAGCACGGTGAAGAAGATCTCCTTGAAATAGAGCGATTCGAGAAGATAAAACGCCGTGTGGTGGATCAGGATCAGCACGATGGCGTAACGGATGAATTTACTGAAGCCGAGGCCCACGATGTTGGGCACCCCGGCGGCCTCGTCCTTACCGACGAAAGCGCCCAGTATCGCCGGACGGCAAAAGGCCGTCAGAGCCGTGGCGGCGGTGTTGATTCCCTGCATGCCCATAAAGAGGTCCATCGTCATCCCGAGCGCCGCTGCCAACAACAATACCACCGAACGGTCGAGTTCCATCGGCAGCAGGATCAAGAACGCCACATAGACGAACGCGCCGAAGAAGGTGCTCGCCTGCAGGTGGTCGAAAACAAACACCTGCAGCAGCACGACCACCACAAACAACAGCAAATATTCCAGTATCCGATGCATTTTTTCGGTTGCTTTATCTCGTGTCGTCGGATCCCCCTTCGGTGTGTTGGCGGGCACGCTCCTCAAGGTCGGTCTTTTCGCGGTTGAAGGTGTAGCGCACCAACACCACGTTGTTCAATGTCCCCATATCGGCAAAGAGTTTTACACGCACGTCATAGTAAGTCGCATTGATCAGCTCCGAACCGACTACCGTACCGATGTTGAGGCCCGGCGGGAAGATCGACGAGTATTCGGTCGTGATCACCGTGTCGCCCGGCAGGATTTCGGCATACTTCGGGATTTCTGTCAGCGTCACCTCGTCGGTACGGTGGCCGTCCCAGCGGATCGAACCGAAATAGCTGCTCTCCTTCTCGGTGTTCGACTGCTTCTTGATGCGTCCGCCGGTGCTGAACCTGGTGTTGAGGATCGACACGGCCACCGCAAAACGGTCCGAGCGTTCGACGACATACCCAACGACATTGCCCCCCGCCACAACCGCCATGTCAGGCGTCACCTCGCGCATATCACCCGTCAGGGTCAGGTAGTTCTGCTGCCTGCCGAGACTGTTGTTGACCACCCGGGCCGGGACATAGGCATAGTGGAGCGAGTCAAGCAGGCGATCAGGCATGTTAACTTCGGGCATCGTGGCGCGGTAGTGTTCGAGCGCCGAGCGCAACTCGGACACCTCGCGGTTCAGGCGGCGATTTTCATCGCCCAGGGTAAAAAATTGCTTCACCTGCGAAACGCCGGCATAAATGTCGCCGACCAGGTAGTTCGAAACGTTGATAAACTTGGCATAGTTGTAACTCGACCCGTTGGCGTAAAAGTGCAAAGCCACCACCTCGATCACCGCGAACAACAGCAGAAACTGTATTTTCTTGAGGAACAGGACGAACTTGTACATTTTATGCGAAACGGGTTTTCGGGGTTGACGGCGTGCAGACCTCCACCATCGCTGTGCGCAGGGTGCATCGGATTTTGCTCATCGTTTCGCGTTCCAGTGCCCACATACTGAAGTACGCTCCGCTTGGAACCCGGAATGAGTAAAATGTGGCGTGCGCTGCGTGCAGCGATTTACTTCATTAAGAATTGGAAGCGGTTGATATTTTTCAGGGCCACACCGGTGCCTCTGGCTACGGCGCGCAACGGATCTTCCGATACATGGAACGGGATGTTGGTCTTCTGTTGCAGGCGGTTGGCCAATCCCTTGAGCAGAGCGCCGCCGCCGGCCAGGTAAACCCCTTCCTGCACGATGTCGGCATACAGTTCGGGAGGGATCTGTTCCAACACTTTCATGATCGCCGCGTCGACCTTCATCAGCGACTTCTCAAGCGCATAGGCGATCTCCTGGTACGAGATCGAAATGGTCGAAGGCAGCGAGGTGAGGATGTTCGGACCGGTGAACGTATGGTTTTCGGGCACCACGTCGAGTTCCGATACGGCGGCGCCGACCGCCATCTTGATCTGTTCGGCCGTGCTTTCGCCGATGCGGATATTGTGCTGTTGGCGGATGTAGGTCTGGATGTCTTCCGTGAAGACGTCGCCCGCCACGTTGATGCTTTCGCTGCAGACGATCCCGCCGAGCGAGATCACCGCGATCTCGGTCGTCCCCCCACC
Source organism: Rikenellaceae bacterium (assembly GCA_031286025.1). Classification (GTDB taxonomy): domain Bacteria; phylum Bacteroidota; class Bacteroidia; order Bacteroidales; family Rikenellaceae; genus JAITVB01. Next base: position 3,708 of record JAITVB010000134.1, on the reverse strand, counting down.
GATATCGACCACCATATGGCCTTCGGGCGCTTCGACGTCGAGGCCGATCCCCAAGGCGGCGGCCATCGGTTCGTAGATCATGTAAACTTCGCGTCCCCCGGCGTGTTCGGCCGAGTCGCGCACGGCGCGAATCTCAACGTTGGTGCTTCCCGACGGGATACAGATCACCATTCGCAACGAGGGGGCGAACATCGATCCGCGCGACTTGATCATCTTGATCATCCCGCGGATCATCAATTCGGCAGCGTTGAAGTCGGCGATCACCCCGTCCCGCAACGGGCGGATCGTGCGGATATTCTGGTGGGTTTTGCCGTGCATCTGACGGGCCTTGTTGCCGATGGCCACCAGGCGGCCCGAGTGTTGGTCGACTGCTACGATCGAGGGTTCGTCGACCACGATCTTGCCGTTGTATATGATCAGCGTGTTGGCCGTGCCGAGGTCCATCGCCAACTCTTGTGTCAGGAATGAGAATAAGCCCATTTTCCGATGTTTTATATTTACGGGTTGAAAATTCCGGTTAATGTTTGAAGTGACGCAGACCGGTGAAAAGCATCGCCATGCCGTTGGCGTTGCAGTAGTCGATCGTTTCCTGGTCGCGCACCGAGCCGCCGGGCTGAATGATTGTGTCGATGCCCTCCGCATGAGCGATTTCGGCGCAATCGGCAAACGGGAAAAAAGCGTCGGAAGCCATCACTGCGCCACGCAGGTCGAAGCCGAACGAACGGGCTTTGGCAATGGCCTGTTTCAACGCATCCACACGCGAAGTCTGGCCGATGCCGCTCGCCAACATCGTGTTGTCCTTGGCCAACACGATGGCGTTTGATTTCGACTGTTTGACGATTTTGTTGGCGAAGATGAGGTCCTGCGTCTGTGCGGGAGTAACGCTCTTGTCGGTCACTTGCCGCGCTTCGCTGTCCTGACCGCCGACTTTGGCGTCGCGTTCCTGTACCGCTACACCGTTGAGCAGCGAACGGAACTGGTTGGCCGGGCGGTCGACCGCCTTCAGGCGCAGGATGATGCGGTTCTTCTTGCTTTCGAGCACAGGAAGAGCTTCAACCGCATAGCTCGGGGCGACCACCACCTCGCAAAAAAGCGGATTAATCTCCTCGGCGGTAGCTTTATCGATCTCGCGGTTGCAGATCAATACCCCGCCGAACGCCGACACCGGGTCACCCGCCAAGGCGGCTTTCCATGCATCGACCAACGTCGGACGAGTCGCCACGCCGCAGGCGTTGTTGTGCTTCAGTATCGCAAAGGTCGGTTCCGTGAATTCCGAAATCAGGTTGACCGCCGAGTCGATATCCAACATGTTGTTGTAGGAAATCTCCTTGCCGTGCAGTTTTTCGAACATCGCATCGAGATCGCCATAGAATGTGGCCGCCTGATGCGGGTTCTCGCCGTAACGCAGCGGGGTGGCCTGCCGATAGCTCGACTTGAAGGCCGGAATGTTTTCCTTGCGGTTGAAATAGTTGAAGATCGCCGTGTCGTAGTGCGAACTCACGTTGAACGCCTGGGCGGCGAACCAACGGCGCTGTTCCATCGACGTTTCGCCGTTCTGGTTTTGCAGAATTTCAAGGAGGGGAGCATACTGGTCGACCGAGGGGACGATCACCACGTCCTTATGGTTCTTGGCGGCTGCGCGGATGAGCGAAATGCCGCCGATATCGATCTTTTCGACAATGGCCTGTTCTTCGGCGCCCGAAGCGACGGTTTGCTCGAAAGGGTAGAGGTCGACGATCACCAAGTCGATTTCGGAAATCTCGTAGCTTGCGAGTTGTTCCGCGTCCTGCGGGTTTTCACGGCGGGCGAGGATACCCCCGAACACCTTGGGGTGGAGTGTTTTCACACGGCCGCCGAGGATCGACGGGTAGCCGGTAAGCGTTTCGACGGCCATTGCCTGAAGGCCCAGACCGTTGATAAATTCAAGTGTTCCGCCAGTCGAATAGAGGGTTACGTCCTGGGCGGCCAACAGTTTTACGACTTCATCCAATCCGTCCTTGTAGTAGACTGATATTAAGGCGCTTTTGATCTTCTTCACGAGAGATTACGGTTTAATGTACACGGACAGACATGGTTTTTGTCTTTTGTGTTGGGAATGATCAAGTTACGAAAGCAGGTTTCGCGACAGGCAACGATTTGGAAACGAGTGAAACTCAATCTTTCACCCCTTTTTACACAAACACACAAAGAATGACTTTCACACCACAAATATACACAAATATACCGGATTATATACGTTTGTCTCTTGAAATAATATGCCGCTCAAATATTTTCTATTTTTACCCGACCGTTTTATGGGATTATTGAGAGATGTGAAAAGGGAAATATTAACGATCATAGCTGTAATTTTGACAGTGTTGCTTGCCAAACCATTGTGTGGAAGCTTTTTCCAAGACAAACAGGACGGTTTGGAGGTCGATTACGTCGGCATCGCCCGGCCATTCGGCAGACTTTCGTCACCTCGCTCGAAATTGCTTTTTAATGTGTATCTTTGACGGATAAAGTCCCTCCCCAAGTGCCGGGAGGTATTAAATCCCTGAACTATGACCGGAAATTATAACAAAAGTGTCTTGGCAGCAGCCTTGATCGCTATCCTGTTCGCAGTCGGCTGCGGCAACCGCGCCGGAAAGTCGGCCGCTGTGGGAAGTGAACCCAACCACGACTTGACTATACCTGTTCCGCCGGCCATGATGACCGATCCGGGCGAGCAGACAGTTTATGTCGCGGTCCACTACTGGGATGCCTTCGACTTTGCGGACACCACCTGGGCAACCGATTCGACTACGCTCGGGCAACTTATTGTCAACTATACCGGTCTGTTGAATATGTTGCCATTGAAGCAGGGCGAGCAGATGATCTCCGGATTTATGGGCCAGGTCGAATCGAAAAGTGGCCCTGCCCTTCTCGCCCGATTTACGGAATTGATCGAAGAGATTCTCCATGACCCCAATTCCCAAGTGCAAAACGAAGAACTTTACATTCCTGTTTTAGAGGTAATTATCGCTTCTTCCCGCATCGATACACTCGAAAAAATCCGCCCCAGGGCGCAACTCGAAATGGCGATGAGAAACCGGCCAGGCACCATGGCCAACGATATCGAGTACACCCTCGCCTCGGGAACGAAGGGGCGGCTGTCGGCGATCCGGGCCGATTATACGGTGGTGATGTTTTACAATCCCGATTGCAACACTTGCCGCGAGGTCGAAAGCCTCCTGTCGCAATCGGCCACGATCAACCACCTGATGGGGATGAAAAAGGTGGCCTTGTTGGCCGTCTATCCCGACGAAGACCTAACCGCATGGCGGAAATTTCTGCCCGAAATGCCCAAAGGATGGATCGTGGGGTATGATGCCGGAGGCCGGATTTCGATCGAGGGAACATATGATCTCAAAGCGATCCCTACGCTTTATTTGCTCGACAAAGACAAGCGGGTGATTTTACGGGACGCTCCCGCCGGACTGGTTGAAGATTTTTTGTATAACGCTTATTAAGTGCGGCACGGCCCCGTACTGGAGTTCGAAACGGCTTCTGTATCTCGATCTCTCGCGTTGCCGCTTTCTTTGTCTGCCCGCAAAAGAGGAGTGAAGAATCTGCAAAATATGCAGGCCGGAAATAGTACCCGGCCTGCATATTTTCAAAGACATCGATCAGAAGGGAGGGGATGGAGCCGCTTCCGGAACAAACGCAGTATTCGCAAAACAATACGCG
>JAITVB010000031.1 GCA_031286025.1 Rikenellaceae bacterium | reverse complement strand
TAATATATGGCTCAAAAATCCTCCTCGAAGCCGGATAACCTGGCCGAATATCCCTACACCGAAGCGGTGGAGAAGGCCAAGGCTTATTTCAAGGGCGACGACTTGGCGGCCACTGTCTGGGTCAGCAAATACGCCCTGAAGGACTCGATGGGCAAGATTTACGAAAACTCGCCCGAGCAGATGCACTGGCGCATCGCCAACGAGATCGCCCGTATCGAAGCCAAATACGCCAATCCGATGAGCGCCAACGAAGTGCATGGTCTGCTCAAGGATTTCCGGTACCTCATTCCACAGGGAGGCCCGATGACCGGCATCGGCAACAACCTGCAAATCGCCTCGCTCTCGAACTGTTTCGTGATCGGCCACCGCAATCCGGCCGACTCCTACGGCGGCATCATCCGCATCGACGAAGAACAGGTGCAGCTGATGAAGCGGCGCGGCGGCGTGGGTCACGACTTGTCGCACATCCGCCCGACAGGCAGCCCGGTGTTGAACAGTGCACTGACCTCGACCGGGATCGTGCCTTTTATGGAGCGTTATTCGAACTCGACCCGCGAAGTGGCCCAAGATGGCCGCCGGGGGGCGCTGATGCTTTCGCTTTCGATCAAGCATCCCGATGCCGAGAACTTTATCAATGCCAAAGTCGAGCAAGGGAAAGTGACCGGCGCGAACGTATCGATCAAGATCGACGACGAATTTATGCACGCGGTGGCCGGCGGCGGAAAATACATCCAACGATTCCCGATCGACTCGGACAACCCGATGTATATCAAAGAGATCGATGCCCGTGCGCTGTGGAACAAGATCATCCACAACGCCTGGAAATCGGCCGAGCCCGGCGTGCTGTTCTGGGACACGATCCTGCGCGAATCGGTGCCCGACTGCTATGCCGACGAGGGATTCCGCACGGTGTCGACCAACCCTTGCGGCGAGATTCCGCTTTGTCCCTACGACAGTTGCCGGCTGTTGGCGATCAATCTTTACAGTTATGTGGACGATCCCTTTACGCCCAACGCCTGCTTCAACTTCGACAAGTTTAAAATGCATGTGGGGAAAGCGATGCGCGTGATGGACGACATCATCGACCTCGAACTCGAAAAGGTCGAAGCGATCATCGAAAAGGTCGCTAAAGACCCCGAAGAGGACGACATTCGCTCGGTCGAACACAATCTCTGGAAAAATATCCGCGCAAAGGCGCTTCAGGGCCGCCGCACGGGCCTCGGCATCACGGCCGAAGGCGATATGTTGGCTGCCCTTGGTCTGCAATACGGTTCGGACAAGGCCGTTGATTTCTCAGTCTAAATCCAGAAAACGCTGTGCCTCGAAGCTTACCGCGCCTCGGTCGAAATGGCCAAGGAGCGTGGCGCCTTCCCGCTATACAATACCCGAAAAGAGGCCGCAAACCCGATGATCAGGCGTATCAAGGCTGCCGATCCCGTCCTCTACAAAGAGATGTCGAAAGCCGGCCGTCGCAATATCGCGATGCTCACCATCGCCCCCACCGGCACCACGAGCCTGATGTCGCAAACCACCTCGGGCATCGAACCCGTCTTCCTGCCCGTCTACAAACGCCGCCGCAAGGTCAACCCGAACGACAAGGCGGTCAACGTCACGTTCACCGACGAGGTGGGCGACTCGTGGGAAGAATACAACGTTTTTCACCATCACTTCATCACCTGGCTTGCCGTCAACGGCTATGACCATAAAAAGTTGGGCAACGACGAGATCGATGAACTGGTCAAAAAATCGCCCTACTACAAAGCCACCTCGAACGACATCGATTGGGTGAGCAAGGTGCGGATGCAGGGTGCGATCCAACAGTGGGTCGACCACTCGATCTCGGTGACGGTCAACCTGCCCAACAGCGTGACCGAGGAACTCGTCGACAAGGTGTATCGTACGGCCTGGGAATCGGGTTGCAAGGGGGTGACCGTCTATCGAGACGGTTCACGCGCGGGCGTGCTCGTTTCGAACAAGGAGAAAAACGAGGACGGCGGCTACAAACCGCCCCTCAAGCGTCCGGAAGCCCTCGATGCCGACATTGTCCGTTTCAAGAACGGCGACGAGGATTGGATCGCCTTCGTCGGTATTTACAACGACCGCCCTTACGAAATCTTCACCGGTAAGATCGAAGAGGACGCGATGTTCATCCCCAAGCGCATCACCAAGGGGTCGATCATCAAGGTCAGAGAAGAGGACGGCAGCAAACGGTACGATTTTCAGTATAAGGACAAGTATGGCTATACAAACACGGTCGGGGGCATCTCGCGCTTGTTCAGCGAAGAGTTCTGGAACTATGCCAAACTGATTTCAGGCGTGTTGCGCAATGGGATGCCAATCGTCGACATCGTCAGTCTCGTGTCGGGCCTGCACCTGAACAGCGAAACGATCAACACGTGGAAAAACGGCGTCGAACGCGCCCTGCACCGTTATATCCCGAACGGGACGAAGCCGAAAAACCTTATTTGCCCCGAGTGCGGCCAAGAGAGCCTTGTCTACCAGGAAGGGTGCTTAGTATGCACCTCGTGTGGCCACTCCAAGTGCGGTTAAGAAACAAACGCGATAAGAAAAAGTTGTGTTGCGAGCCGGCCGGCAGCCTTTCCCCAGTGGGAAGATTGCCGGCCGACAATGTAACAAACCGTTGGCCGGTTGCATTTCGATGTTGCGATTATCGTCGATATTGCCTAATTTTGTCCGACAGGGACGGTAACCGGATATGCAGCGTTTTGGGCTCCCCGTGCATCTGTCGAATATAACCTGATGAGAATGAAAAGATTTCTTTCGGCCGCTCTGGCCTTGCTCATGGTCACCGCAACGGCCTGCAAAAAAGACGGGCCCAAAAAGGAACCCGTGCCGACCAAACAGGATTTTTATGTAAACGTGTGGTGGACCAAGTCGAATTACCCCGGCAACCGGATCGCCATGCCCTCCAACGTCTACCTGTTCGAGGATCCGGGAAAGGACGTCGATATCCCGGTCAGTTACTACGCCCTGGTCAAGGCGACCCACACCATCATGTTCGAGGACGGGACGACGGCCCCCGCTAAATATATTTCCAGCACCGGATCCAATGAATTCAAGGATATTCCCGACGGGAATTATATCATCTGGGTCGACCACAGTCCGATCGACGTATCGGGGTATTATGCCGCGATGAAAAGGGACACGGTCGATATCGATTATCGTTGGCGGAGCGAAACGATGCTCTTCAATCTCGATAACGAACCCGGGTTTTACCCTTGGAACGACCCCAACCCCAAGAGCAAAAGCACTGCTACGGGCCCCATCCTCTCCTACAAAGAGTGTCTGGCCGACCCGCCCGTCTGCGCGTTGATGCAATAGGGGGCGCTTCGGCAAGTACCCACAAGGGACCCGCCACCCGTACCGGCAATCGCTCGATCCCCGGGGGAAACCGAACAACAAATAAAAAGCGGACAGGATTTCCCCGTCCGCTTTTTATTTGCGGAACGACCGCTATTCGATCTCGATCCGATAAGGCATCGCAGCGCGCACACCCTGTTGCTTGAGCACACCCATCATCTCTTCGTATTCCTGCATCATCATCGGTGTTTCCTTGCCGAAGAGCGCCGAGATCCGGCGGCCCATCATTTTGACAAAGATCATCAGCGGATCGGCTTCGCCTTGCGGGCCCACCACACGGAAATCGTCGGCCACCCCGGCCCGTTCGGCTGCCAACGCAACGGCGTCCTTCAACCCGCCGAAGCCGTCGATCAGTCCGATACCGTCGGCGCTGATGCCCGACCACACACGGCCGCCGGCGATCTTCAGCACCTCGTCCTTAGCCAGGTTACGCCCATCCGCGACGTGGCCCACGAAGGTTTCATACACCTGCTCGACCGAGTGTTGAATATAGGCCCGTTCGCCGGCACTCATCGTGCGGAAAGGGCTTGGCAGATCGGCCGAGGGGTTGGTGCGCACGACGTCGACCGTAATCCCCAACTTGTCGTGCAACGCCTTTTCGCCGTTGAACATCAGCCCGAACACCCCGATCGAACCGGTCAGCGTGCCACGGTCGGCCAGGATCATGTCGGCCGGAGCCGAGATGTAATATCCGCCCGAAGCGGCATAGTTGCCCATCGACACTACGACCGGCTTCTTTTCCCTCAGGCGCGAGACCTCACGCCAGATCAACTCCGAGGCCAACGCGCTTCCGCCCGGGCTGTTCACGCGAAAAACCACCGCCTTCACATCGTCGTCGTCGACCAGGTCGGCCAACTCGCGGGCCAAGGCGGTGCCGCCGATCTTGCCTTTTTCGTGTTCGCCGTCGATAATCTCGCCTTCGGCGTAGACGATCTGTACCTTATTCTTCGACAAGTGTTTCTTCGTGCCTTTCACCGGATAATCCATATAATCTTCCAATGAAACGAAAGCCGGTTCTTCGTCGCGATCCGACATTTCGGCCAACATCGCCAGGATCTCGTCGTTGTACTTCAGCCCGTCGATCATGTCAAGTTCGACAGCGGTCGAGGCGTCGCGCACCGACAGTTCGGAGGCATACTGCTGCAACAGCGCCGAGTCGATCCCACGCGACTCGGCGATCTGGCCTACGATGTTGCCCCATACATCACCCAAGAGCACGTCCATCTGTTGGCGGTTCTCGGGACTCATTTTATCAAGTAAATAGGGTTCGACCGCGCTTTTGAATTCACCCACGCGGAAAATCTCGGTCTCGATGCCCAGTTTGTCGAACAGTCCCTTGTAGAACATGACCTGCGAGGCCATCCCGTGCCACGACAGGTCGCCTTGGGGGTTCATGTATACATGGTCGGCCACAGAGCCAAGCCAGTAAGACCCATGAGAGTAGACGTCGGCATAGCTGACGATAAATTTGCCGTTCTCTTTGAATGCCTTGAGCGCAGCACGGAACTCTTCGTACGTGGCGATCCCCGCTCCAACGGCATTGTCGGCGCTGATGTAAATGCCTCGGATGTTATCGTCCGTCGCCGCCTTTTCGATCGTGTGGATCACGTCGAGCAAGCCCACGGGTTCCGTGAAGGTCATTGTGAGCGGATCGAAACCGCCCATCGCATCCGAAGAGGGATTGTCCACGATCGGTTGGCTGAGATCGATCTTCAGGATCGAGTTGGCCTCTGCGGCTACAGGCGAAACAGTGGTCGAAAACGAGGCAAGCATCCCCGCAAACATCACTATCGACAGCACGGTCATCACCACGCCGCTCGCCACAATTGCCAACAAACAGGCAACGAATGTCGAAAAGAATTTGTTTTTCATACCGTTTTTTTAAAATGATTAGTAAATTTTCGTCCGGAGGAAAAGGGAAAAATCGCCCTTCCGATTATTATTCACCGGCAAAGGAAAAAATAAATTTCGAGATCGCCAAACTTTTTCAATAAAAATTTATTGAAAAACAATAAATTTTTATTGAACCATGAAGATCGATCATCGAAAAGCGTTTTCAACGACCGGATTCTGACGATCACGACTGCAAAAAGAAAGAGGAAACGTCGTATTAAAAAGGCGTTCACGGAGCACGAAAACAGTATCTTTACGCCATGAGAACAAAAGCCGGAATCCGAAAAACGATCCGCGCGGCAATCGCGGCGGCGGGGCCTGAAGAGTTGGCCCGGCAGTCACGTCGTGTAATGGCACGGATCGAGGTGTTGCCACAGTTTGCGGCGGCCCGGACGGTGGCGCTTTACCATTCGTTGCCGGACGAGGTCGACACGCATGCCTTCATCGTGAAATGGAGCAGAGAAAAGACAATCCTGCTGCCGGTAATGCAGGATGACGGCTACCTTGAACTTTGTCCCTTTACCCCCACATCGCTGCGCCCCGCAGCTTACGGCATTTACGAACCCCAGGGCGAGGCTTGGCCTTGCGGGGCGATCGACATGATCGTCGTCCCGGGCGTCGCCTTCGACCGCACCGGTAACCGCCTCGGCCGCGGCAAAGGATTTTATGACAGGTTCCTGAAGAGGACCGCGGCCTGTAAAGTGGGCGTTTGTTTTGATTTCCAGTTGCTCGATGAGATTCCGGTCGACAGTCACGACGTGGCGATGGACGAGGTAATCCATGGCGAAAGATAACTGCGCGGCGCGGACGGCCCCGATGGATTACGCGTTCCTCCGTTTTTTCTTTTTCTCAAGACAGGCGCACCAGGGCGAGATGCCGCACTCGGTGCATTTGGGGTTGCGCGCCGTGCAGACGTAGCGGCCGTGGAGGATCAGCCAATGGTGAGCCGTCGGAAGCAGATGCTTCGGAATGTTGGCAGAAAGCTGCTTTTCGGTTTCGAGCGGCGTTTTGGCGCCGACGGTCAGCCCGATCCGCGCCGACACACGGAACACGTGGGTATCGACCGGCATCACCTCGCGACCGAACATGACCGCACCGACCACGTTGGCTGTCTTGCGTCCCACACCAGGCAGTCTTTGCATCGTTTCAACGTCGTCCGGGACCGCCCCGCCAAAGTCGGAAACCAACATCCGCGCCATCCCCGACAAGTTTTTCGCTTTGTTGTTGGGATACGAAATACTTTTGATATATGGAAAAATATCCTCGGGTTCGACGGCGGCCATCGACTCCGGCGTCGGAAACCGGTCGAAAAGGGCGGGCGTGGTCATATTCACCCGCTTGTCGGTGCATTGGGCCGAAAGGATCACGGCAACCAACAGCTGATAGGGACTATGATAATGGAGTTCCGATTCGGCCACGGGCATGTTGGCCGAGAACCAATCGATAACCCCGCTATATCGCACACTTCTTCGCACGGCGCAAACGGTTTTTGGGCGGGAAGACGCTCTTTCCGAAGTGGGTCTGTATCCATTTCGGAAAAATGACCGCCCCCGCGATCAGGTAAGGATAATAGGTCACAAAACGCCACAGCACGGCGATCAGCGCGGCGGCCGCCAATTGCATCCCGACCGGGACGGGAACCAGGTTGCCGCAAAAATGGGTGAAAATATATTCGGCAAACCCGCTTCCCCCGGGTGTGGGCATAATGAGCATCATAATCCACATTACCAACTGGCGGGCAAAAAGCAGCAACTGGTCGCCATACCCGAAAAAGGCCATGATCAACGCATTGGCCACCAAGTAGCGCGAACTCCACGAGAGGAAGGTCGCCCCGATCGCTTTGGCCCAAAAACCGCCGCTGCGCGCTTTGATCTCTTTCGAAGAGTTGATGATGTCGGTGCCGACATGGTTCATCGACCGATACCACCGTCTAAGCAAAGGCAACTTAAAGACCTTGAGCAGCAGCCATTTCAGTCCGCGAGGGTTGAAGAAAAGGCCGTAGCTGAGCAAGATCACCCACACCAGTTTGATCGCATAGCCGATCAGCGCGACCGACAGCAACCCGATCCGCAGGATACCCTCGCCCCCGGCGTCGAGGTCGAAGAGCGCGTCCCTGCCGACGACCCCCACCAACAGCGGAAACATTGCGATGAAGTAAAGCTCGTCGAGAAACGAAGTAAGCATCACGATCGCCGAACTGCGCCCGACCGAAATCCCCTCTTTGTGCACATAGACGATGGCAACGCTGGTACCTCCGACAGCCGAGGGAGTGATCGCCGAGGTGAATTCCCAGAGCATGATTACCCGGAAGGCCTGTTTCCACGACAACTCATTGCCGCTCAACACCCGGATACGGATCATGTAACCCGCGTCGCGCCCGAAGATGCATAAAAAAGCGATGAGGCACCAGAGAAGCGTCTTCCACGAAAAAACCACACTCGCGAAGACCGCCGGGTCGAACTCTTTGTAAAACAGGTAGCCCACTACACCCAAACCGATGATTACCGGATAGATGATGTTCGAGGTTTTGATTTTCCGGACGGGGTTGCGGTTGTCTTTGGGACGTGCCATAAACGCGGTTACTGGGGGATGAAGAGGTAGGTGATCGTGCCTTGTTGACGTTCGGGGGCGTTGCCGTCGACGTTGAAACGCGAGGCCTTAGCCGCCATCACAGCCATATCGTTGATACAGGCATCATTGCCTGCACTTTGACTTATTGAGGCGCCGGTGACCTCGCCGTTGCGGTTGACGGTGATCGTAACCACGACCTGCCCTCCGCCCTCACACTGGTAAGCGGGCACATGAAGGTGAGTCGCCGTGCGTTTTTCGAGCCGGTAGCTGATCGTCACCTTACCCCGCGCCCGAGCCGATTCCTGGCTGCCCGAAGCGCCCGATTGGGTTTGGTTCGGACGCGAATCGAGGATACCTTGCGCTTCGCGCACCCCCCGCTCGTAGTTGGCGCGGTTAGCCCCCAGACGATCCTGAACGGCGCGGGCTTCGTCATATATTTCCGAAGCCTGGCTGCCGCGGTCGTCACGCAGACCGGCGTCGAGTTTGCCCTCGGCGTTCGACGAAACGTTGCGTACGCTCGAAAAATCCTCGGCCCCGAGCTGTTGCCGGATCATCTCCGCGTCCGACTTCTGCTCCTCAGGTTCCTTCCGGGGAAGATCCTTGACATCGAGTACATAGAATCCGTAGCGCCCCCCGTCGCCATCGATCACGATCCGGGCCATGAAAAAGGCAATACCGGCCAACAGGTAGACGATTACCGTGCTGAAAATACCCACCCGGTGGTCATATACCCAACTCCCCGCATCGCCCTTTCGCCGCACGAACGGCAACTCGACGCGTTGACGCTCTGTGCGGTTCTCCCTTTTCGGAATTTCAGCTTCAGTCATCGTCGGCAATAAAAAACATACAAAACTACGGTTTCTTCCAAAAAAATCATAATTTTGTCTCAAATTAGCCTGAACTTTATGCAGAAACAACAAACGCTTCAACACCCCGTCACTTTTACCGGCAAAGGGCTCCATACCGGCCTTCGGGTGACGATGGCGCTCCTGCCCGCCGAAGCGAACCACGGCATCCGATTCAAACGTACTGACATAGACGGCCAACCGGTGATCGAAGCCTTGGCTGATTTCGTGACCGATACTTCGCGCGGCACGACGATCGAACGCAACGGAATCAAGGTCAGCACGATCGAACATGTGATGGCCGCCCTCTGGGGCAGCGGTGTCGATAATGCCCTGGTCGAGATAGACGCTCCCGAAACCCCGATCATGGACGGCTCGGCCAAAGAATATGCCGCCCGTATCGCCGAAGCGGGCCTCGTGGAACAGGACGCTGACCGCGTCTGCTACGAGGTGACCGAAAAAACATCGTTCTCGATTCCCGAGAAAGGCGTCGAAATCGTCATCTATCCCGACGACGGATTTTCGATCACCCTCAATATTGACTATAACTCGCGGGTGTTGGGCAATCAATACGCCCGACTGGACCGCGCAGAGGACTTTGCCGAAAATATTGCGCCCTGCCGCACGTTCGTCTTCCTGAACGAACTCGAACCGCTCCTGAACCACAACCTGATCAAGGGCGGCGACCTCGACAACGCCATCATCATCGCCGAAAACGAAATCGCCCCGGAAGAGGTCGAACGATTGGCCAAACTGTTCAACAAGCAGGATATCCGCGTTACCTCGAAGGGAGTGCTCAATAACATCAGCCTGCGTTTCCCGAACGAACCGGCACGCCACAAGTTGCTCGACCTGATCGGTGATCTGGCCTTGGTCGGTATGCGGATCAAGGGCAAAGTGGTCGCTTACCGCCCCGGACACCTGGCCAACACCGAATTGGCCAGGATCCTGCGCAAGAACATCAAGCGCGACGCCGCCCGACCTCGCTACCGCTTCGACGCGAATGCAACGCCGGTTTACGACATCAACGCCGTCCGCGGCATCCTGCCCCACCGTCCGCCGTTCCTGTTGGTCGACAAGATCATGCATATCGATTCGGACAACGTGGCCGGCCAGAAAAACGTGACGATGAACGAACCCTTCTTCGTGGGCCATTTCCCGACCGAGCCGGTGATGCCGGGTGTGCTGATCGTCGAAGCGATGGCCCAGTGCGGCGGCATCCTCGCCCTGCACAACCTGCCCGATCCGGAAAACTACTCGACCTATTTCATGAAGATCGACGGCGTGAAATTCCGCGATAAAGTGGTCCCGGGCGACACGCTCCAATTCGAACTCCGCCTGACCGAACCCATCCGTCGCGGCATCGTAATGATGGATGCCAAGGCTTTTGTCGGCAATCGGTTGGTGACCGAAGCCTTCCTGATGGCCCAGGTGGCCAAAAACAAAGCATAAATCCCTGTCCCAATATGATCAGCAAGTTAGCGCATATCCACCCCGACGCCAGAATCGGCGAAAACGTAACGGTCGAACCCTTTGCCTGCATCGCGGGCGACGTGGTGATCGGCGACGGCTGTTGGATCGGCTCCGGAGCAGTCATCCTCGACGGCGCGCGGATGGGCAAAAATTGCAAGATACACACCGCCGCCGTGATCGCCGGCGTGCCTCAGGACCTCAAGTTCAAGGGCGAATATT
>JAITVB010000226.1 GCA_031286025.1 Rikenellaceae bacterium | reverse complement strand
GAGGCCCTTTACGACAATTTGGTCGTCGTATCCGAAAACCTTTCCGCATTGTTGGAAGACCTGAAAATCAATCCGAAACGCTACGTTCATTTTTCGCTTTTCGGCGGAGGGAAGGATAAGAAATAGCAAAATTTACTTGGCAGTAATAATTTTAACATTATCTTTGCCGCTCTGTGATCGGGTTCTTTCTTCCGATGGCTGCGGGCATGGTGTGCCATAATTTAAGCCATCCTGCGGCGAACGAGGCAAAGCGATGGAGATAAAGGGCAAAATTACCGAAATACGGAATTTCCTGTCGGGACGCAAAGGTGTCGTCGGTTTTGTCCCCACGATGGGGGCGTTGCACGCCGGACACCTGGCCTTGGTCGAACGGTGCCGATGCGAGTGCGACAAAGTGGTGGTGAGCGTTTTCGTCAATCCCGCCCAATTCGACGATCCGGCTGACCTGCGGAACTATCCCCGCACCCTCGACCGCGATTGCGCGATGTTGGAAGCGGCAGGCGCAGACCTGGTTTTTGCTCCCGGGGCGACGGAGATTTACCCCGAGCCCGACACGCGGATCTTTGACTTCGGCCCGTTGGAACGGGTAATGGAAGGGATTCGCCGGCCCGGCCACTTCAACGGTGTGGCCCAGGTGGTGAGCCGTCTGTTTGACATTGTAAAACCCGACCGCGCCTATTTTGGCGAAAAGGATTTTCAGCAACTGGCGATCATTCGCGAGTTGGTGAAGAGAGAAGGAAGGGCGATCGAGATCGTGGGTTGCCCGATCGTGCGCGACGCCGACGGTTTGGCCCTGAGTTCGCGCAACACGTTGCTCACCCCCGAGGGAAGAGCGGCCGCCCAACATATTTACGCCGTGTTGCACCGGGCAGTGGGGAAAGGGCGCTCGATGCCTGTCGAAGCGCTCAAAACGTGGGCGACGGGGGAGATTGAAAAAGAAAAAGAGTTGAACGTGGAATATTTCGAGGTGGTCGATGCCGCCACCCTGCAGCCGGTCGCCTCGTGGGAGGCTCCGGGCGTGAAGCGTGTGTGTGTGGCCGTGCGAGACGGAGCGATACGGTTAATCGATAACGTGGAAATCTAATACTGGCTATTTTATGACGATAGAAGTATTGAAATCGAAGATTCACCGGGTGACGGTCACGGAAGCCAACCTGAACTATGTGGGTAGCGTGACCATCGACGAAGATCTGCTCGACGCGGTCAATATGATCGTGGGCGAGAAAGTGGCCATTGTCAACAACAACAACGGCGAACGGATCGAAACCTATGTGATCCGAGGCGAACGCGGCAGCGGGTGCATTTGCATCAACGGCGCGGCGGCCCGCAAGTTTGCGGTGGGCGACGTGGTGATTATCATCTCCTACGCCCATATGGACTTCGAAGAAGCCAGGGCTTTCGAGCCTTGGGTAGCCTTTCCGGATTCGGCGACAAACCGGATCGTCAGGTAACGTTTTTAGTATGACATACCGAAAAGCCCGGCCGATGGCCGGGCTTTTCGGTATGTTTCCGACAGGTCGGAAAACAATCGATCGGCGTATCGTTATTCTGTAATATTTATCACAAAAATAACTTGTGAAACTCAAGCATGATCGCCGGCATCGTTAAATGACATTGTAATCCGGACGCCGCCGACCGAGAATTGTTCGACAATCCGGCCTGCCGGTTCCGGGGCATGAACCCCACGGGGGACCTCGTTACGACCGCCGGACAATTCATCTACGCCGAGGGGCGAAACAAAAACCTGCATTTCATCCCACAGCCCGCGGCCGATAAATCCATGCAGCACCTCACCGCCCCCCTCGACCAACAGGCTTTGCACACCCCGTTGGTGAAGCTGCGCCAACATCTGCCCGATGACATCACCAGAGGCATCGATGCCAACGACCTCGATACCTGCAAATTTTTCCCGCGCTTGTTCAGCCAAGGCATAGTCGGTCAGGATCAAAGTCGGCGCTTCTCTGTCAAAAACGCGCAACGAAGACGGCAGTTTCAGCGTCCGGTCGACAACCACCCGCAACGGACTCTTCCCGGGACAATCGCGTACGGTCAGCGCCGGATTATCACGTAGCAAGGTGTTGGTTCCCACGAGGATTCCCCCCGATTCGGCCCGCAGCCGGTGGACCATCAGCCGGCACGAAGGGCCTGTCAGCCAAGTCGGCGGCGTGTCGGACATGCGGTTGTTGTCGAGGTATCCATCGCGGGTTTCGGCCCATTTCAGGACGATATAGGGTCGTTTGTGTGTATGAAATGTGACAAATTTACGATTTAAGGATAGGCACTCGTCCTCCAGGATGCCGACAGACACCTTTATCCCCGCTTCGCGCATCCTGAAAATGCCTTCGCCGGCCACCCGTTCGAAAGGATCGGCCATTCCGACCACCACGTGCGGGATCCCGACGCGCAGGATCAGGTCGCAGCACGGCGGTGTTTTGCCCCAGTGGCTGCATGGTTCGAGATTGACATAGAGGGTACTTCCGCGTAGCAGCGACGGGTCGGCGACCGAAGCAATGGCGTTGACCTCGGCATGCGGTCCGCCGTGAACTTCATGAAACCCTTCGCCGATGACACGGCCACGATGGACGATGACACAACCCACCAACGGGTTCGGCGCCACCCGTCCCGCTCCGTTCCGGGCCAGTTCGAGGCAACGGCGCATATAGTCTTTTTCGTCCATTTTTCGGTGTTTATCCTACAAATATAATGTATATTTGCCGGATAACGTCGCCGTCTGATGACCAGAAAATCCCTTTTCGAAAATACCTGTTCTGCTCTCTCGGCCATCTATCCGGCAAAGGAATCACGTATCAATGCGCTGATCTTGTTGGAAGCATTTTGGGGATGGCCGGCCCACACTGTTTTCATTGACGGTACGGCTCTGGTCGAGGCTGACGACGCCATCCGGCAGCGCTTCGAAAAAGCGGTTGCCGAGATGCAGGCCCACCGTCCACTGCAGTATGTGTTGGGGAAAGCGTGGTTCGGCAACCGTGAATTTCTGGTCGACGAACGGGTGCTGATCCCCCGGCCCGAAACCGAGGAACTGGTGCGCCTGGTCATCAGCGAAAATCGGACGAAAAGTCAAAAAATACTTGATATCGGCACCGGCAGCGGATGCATCGCCGTGACATTGGCTCTTGAACTTCCCGACGCAGCGGTAACCGCCCTCGACATTTCTCCCGGGGCGTTGACCGTGGCGCATGAAAATGCAGTTGCCCTCGGAGCGACGGTCGAATTTCGGCAAGGCGATATTCTCTGTGAAAACCTGTTGGGGGAATATGACGTGATTGTCAGCAACCCGCCTTACGTATGCTGTTCCGAGCGTGAGGCCATGCGCCCCAACGTGCTCGGTCACGAGCCCGCGACCGCTCTCTTCGTCCCCGACGGCGATCCGCTGCTCTTCTTCCGCCGCATTGCCGAACTCGGACAGCAGGCTCTCCGCCCCGGCGGCCATCTCTATTTTGAAATCAACGAACGGATGGGCGCCCGCGTAGAATCGCTCCTGCACCTGCAAGGCTACGACCGAGTCCGCATTCTCAAAGACATCTTTGACCGTGAACGCATAGTCGCCGCCCAATGGAACTGAAACAACCCCGCCAAAAAACCGAGGCCGAAGCCCTTGCCGCCCTCGCCGACCGTTGCGCCAAAGCCGAAGTGTGCATCGCCGATGCCCGACGTCTGCTCTTTCGTTGGGCCATCGCCCCCCAGGCCCGTGAACGCATCATCGAAAAACTGATCAGCGACCGCTTCATCGACGAAGAACGCTACGCCCAAGCTTTCGTCCGCGACAAACTTTCCTTCAGCCGTTGGGGCAATCGCAAAATCGCGCAAACCCTTGCCGACAAGCATATCCCCCACGACATCATCAGTCGCGCTCTGGAACAAGTCGATCCCGAACAACAACAAGAAAAGTTGGAAACCGACCTCCGCCGCAAACTAAAATCGATCGAAGAAAAAAAAACCTATAAAAAAAAGGAGAAACTCCTACGATTCGGCCTCTCCCGCGGTTTCACCCCCGACCAACTCATCCCGACCATCAACCACCTTGTGGAAGGCGAAGAGGAAGAGTGGCAGAGTGGCTCTCTCCTATAACGGCATTTGTTAGTTCGGGAATGAAACCCCACATCAGGTTTTGGAAAAGATTTCCGATACGAAGTCTCACGAATATTTCGTATCTTTGAAGTAGTCAGTGCCATAGGGAATCAAGCGATAAATACGGCCATTCTCCGCATACATCGACCCTTAGGACACGCAAATTTTTCCCGCACGCCTGGTTGCCGGGACTTTTCCCACAATCGGGTATGTTCAGAGGTTTCTTGCGGAAACCTTACGCCTCGCCGCCCGCAACCGGGAATGAGAAAGGAGCCGGAGCAGCAACGGGACCCACGATGCGGATCTCGCCGAAAACCGACTCGTATTTCGCAATGTTTTCCTGCAGCGAGAAAAGCAGCCGCTTGGCATGCTCGGGCGTCAGGATCACCCGACTCTTGACCTGGGCCTTCGGAATGCCCGGCAATAACCGCACAAAATCAAGCACGAACTCCGACGACGAATGCGAAATAATCGCCATGTTCGAATAGACCCCCTCGGCCACCGCTTCGGTCAACTCAATGTTTATCCCATTGGGGTTCCGATCTTCTTTTTCCATAATTTTTCATAAATAAAAAATCCACACAACCCCTCACAACAATCGGGGCAACCACAAAGATAGAAAAAGACCCCGTAAAAACGGCAAAATACGGATAATCCAGGTTAAGTGTTTGTGGATTAGGTCTGTCAGTCGGTGTCGTTCGGTGTTCCTCTCCGGGATAAACTCAGCCCAAACACTCTCTTTTTCCTATCCACAGCCGACTACCTCAAGGCCATTCGACAATCGGTTTGGGCTGTTACGAAATAACGCATTGTATCGGATTTTCAAATCGTTTTCCCGAAAAACAGACGGGGCGACCGGTTTTGATGATAAATCGCCCGATTTTCCCTCTTTTCCACGACCGAAACCCAATGACCCAGAAAACAACAACAACTTTTGTGCTTTTTGACACATCAACTCTTGTGGATACTTTCGCCCGTTTTTAAGGGGGCGCTTTGACCGATTTTTCCAATTGACCGGGCAGTCTGTGAAAATGAAACAGCGCGACACATTTCTCAGCAACGCCTTCGAAAGATAGCATGTACAAGCGGTAACCGCGTCTTTTGCAAACCTCGCCCTGACAAGGCTGTTCCTGTTGGGGTGAAGTTGAGAAACGATTCCAGTTTTATTCCACCATATGGTCTCTTTTCCGGATCCGGTAGGCCAAGAAATAAAGCAGACAGAGACCGGCGACCAGGCAACTCAACCGCCCGATCCAATCCCCCCGGCGAACATAAACCGTTTGTTTGGTATTCAAAGCCATGTCTTCGGTCAACGTTCCGCGCCTGTCCCATCCAAGCGAGGCAATCACATCGCCCCGCCCATTGATAAATCCCGAAATACCGGTATTGGCGCTGCGGCCGATCGCCGTACGCGTTTCAACGGCACGCAGGCGCGAAAAAGCGAACAACTGCTTATATCCCCGGGTATCTCCCCACCACCCCTCGTTGGTGATGATAAAGAGCGTCCGGGCACCGTTTTCAACGTACTTCGAGATGTACTCTCCATAGACTTCGTCCCAACAAATAGCTACCCCCACCTTCAATCCGTCGGGCGAAGCAAAGACCGTGTCACGGGGAGTCAGCCCAATTTGTCCGACCAAGCCACCCATGTCGACCGAGAAACGTTCCAAACCTCTGAAAAACCTGGCATAAGGCAACTTTTCAACGCCGATCAACGGACGGGCTTTGTGATAAATTTCAATTCGCGACGAAGAGTCGATGCCCAGAGCGGTGTTGTTGTAATCCCACCAGAAGTCCATTTGCGCATGGTGCCGCGCAGTAAAATCAGGTTCTTCGTCCGCCCCGTACTGATAATATGTTTCGGCGCCGAGAATCAATTCGGAGGAAGGGAAATTTTCCCCCATAAATTTTTGTAAATCAAGAATCAGAGGATTCCGCTCAAGGGTATTCTCCCACAGGTCGGCATCGACGGCCGTCTCCGGAGTGAGAATGTAATCCACATCGCGCGGGGCGTCGAGCATCAGGTTCCGGAGGATTGCCAACCGTTGTTG
>JAITVB010000209.1 GCA_031286025.1 Rikenellaceae bacterium | reverse complement strand
ACATCGTGGCAGATGGCCCGCACATCCTCGGGGATCACATAGCCGCGCCGCTTGATGAAGGCGTAGCTCTTGGCCGCCTTGGCCAACGAAATGCTCGCGCGTGGCGAACCGCCGTAACTGATCATATCTTTCAGGTCGGCCAACTTATATTCTTCGGGTTCGCGCGTGGCAAAGACGATATTCAGGATATAGCGTTCGATCTTTTCGTCCATATAGACCTCCTCGACCACTCCCCGGGCCTTGATGATCGCTTCGGGCGAAACGACTTTGTCGGCTTTCGGAAACCGGCTGCCGAGCATGTTCATCCGGATGATGGCGCGCTCTTCTTCCTTTTTCGGGTAGCTGATCTTCGCTTTGAGCATAAAACGGTCGACCTGGGCTTCGGGCAGGGGGTAGGTGCCTTCCTGTTCCAACGGGTTCTGTGTAGCCAACACAAGGAACGGTTGGGGCAGGGGATAGGTTGTGTCGCCGAGGGTCACCTGCCGTTCCTGCATCGCTTCCAAAAGCGCACTCTGCACCTTGGCCGGCGAGCGGTTGATTTCATCGGCCAACACTAAGTTGGCGAAGATCGGCCCTTTTTTCACCGAAAATTCCTCGGTCTTTTGACTATAGATCAGCGTACCCAACAGGTCGGCGGGCAACAGGTCGGGGGGTGAATTGTGTGCGGCTGAAGCGGGCGTCGACGGCTTGTGCCAACGTCGTGATTGCCAGTGTCTTGGCCAATCCTGGCACCCCTTCCAGCAAGATGTGGCCGTTGGACAGCAGACCGATCAGCAGGCTGTCGACCAGGTGTTTCTGACCAACGATCACCTTGCCCATCTCCATCGAAAGCAGGTCGACGAAAGCGCTTTCGCATTCGATCCGCTCGTTTAATTCTTTGATGTTCACCGCTTCGCTCATGTGGTTGTACGTTTAAGTATCGTGTTTCCTCCTGTTTATCGTTAACGGAATTCCCACAAAAATATTGTAAAATATGGAAAAAATCAATTCGGTCCGCAACTTGTTCCACATCCCTGAAAAAATCCCTACTTTTGTGGCTCAACGCAAGGACAACATGGCCAATAACGACTGGAAAAGCCGACTGGGTGTCGTCTACTCGACAAATCCCGATTACACATACGATAACGAACAGCTGTCGTCGCAAAAACCGCTGCCCGCGCAACAGCAGAATCTGAAAGTGTGGCTCGATCGCAAGCATCGCGGGGGAAAGACTGTGACGCTTGTCACCGGTTTCGCCGGAAGTGACGACGGTCTGAAGGAATTGGCGCGTGAACTCAAATCGAAATGCGGCGTGGGCGGCGCGGCCAAGGACGGCGAGATTTTGATACAGGGCGATTTTCGGGATCGTGTGCTCGACCTGTTGGAGAAAGCCGGTTACAAAGCTAAGAAAGCGGGAGGATGACAATGGGGCACCCTGGCGTGAAATATCTTTTGACATCGTTGGTCTGTTGGGCGTTGGCTGCTGTGGGGCATGCCCAATACCACGACCGGGGGGTTGATCCGGCGTCGGTGCGTTGGCGGCAGATCAAAGATCCGCGCTACCGGCTGATCTTTCCGGCGGGCTATGAGCACCATGCTCTGCGGGTGGCCTCGATTATCGACACCCTCGGCAAAGAGGTGAGTTTCGGCCTGTCGTTGCCGCCGGTGCGGCTGCCGTTTATCATGCACGCCTATGATCTCAATTCGAACGGCGAGGTGGCCTGGGTTCCGAAGCGGGTTGAGTTGACCGTCACGCCCGAGCGGCCGACCTATGCCTGGCCGTGGTTGGAGCAACTGACTACCCACGAATTCCGTCACGTGGTGCAGATGAGCAACCTGCGCCAAGGTACGCTGAAATATGCCGGTTGGGTGCTCGGCGAGCAGGTCGTCGGCGCGGGCGCGGGCCTGTTGCCGAAATGGTATCTTGAGGGCGACGCCGTACATACCGAAACCCGCCTGGCCGCCTTTGGCCGTGCGTTGCAACCGTCGTTTACGATCGAATATCGGGCGATGCTCGAACAGGAGGGGGTCGACCGGTGGAACCTCGACAAATGGTATTGCGGCTCGTTCCGCGACTATATTCCCGACTGGTACCAACAGGGCTACCAGATGGTCGATTACTCCTATCGCCGCTTCGGCCAGGCGTTTTGGGACGATGTGGTCCGCTTCACGGCCTATTATCCTTTTCTTGTCGTTCCCAAGACGATCGCCATGCAACGCTATTACAAAACATCGTCGTCGCGGCTGATGCGCGAGTCGTTCGGGCTGTTGCAGGATCATTGGCGGTCGTTGCCGCCGGTCGAAAACAGCGCGGCGTTTGTCGAATCGCCCTCGACGGCCTATACCCGGTATGCGTATCCGGTGCGGATCGACGCCGATGCGGTGGCAGCCTTCAAAACCGATTTCGACCGGGCGACGCGTTTAGTGACCCTCAACCTGTGGCATAGCGAAGAACAGGTGCTCGCCTATACGGGCAACGTCACCTCGCGTCCGGCGGTAGACACCGAAAACGGCCGAATTTTTTGGACCGAAGGGCAGGCAAGCACGTTCTGGGAACGCGAAAACTTTTCGGTCGTGCGCGCCGTTTCACTCAAACGGCCGCCGAAACACGGGACACTCAAAGTCCGTACGATCGACACCGGCGATGAACGCAACCTTTTTTATATCACGATCATTCCGCGTACGGTCCATCGGTTGGAAACCTACTTCGCCCTTGCCTACGATCCGGCGGGAACCTATTCGTTGAAGCGATTCGATGCGGCTTTCAAACTGGAGCGTACCATCCCCTTGCCCGAAGACCGCACCTATCATGGGATGGCATGGGACGACTCGACAAAAACCCTGGCCCTGATCACCCTCACGGCCGACGGGATGGCGATCGAAGGCATGGACAACCCCACCGAACGCCTTTACCCGATCACCTCCCGCTCGTTCGTGACGATCAACAATCTTTCGGCCGGCGGCGGCAAACTCTTCTATAACTCCATCGCTTCGGGCAAGGATGAAACGCACGTCTTCGACCTGGCCGAAAAGAAGGAGTATCGGGTGACGACGTCGAAATTCGGATCGATCCAACCATCATATTCCGGTCTGAGCGGCGAAGAGGTGTTTCAGCTGACTTACCGCCGCGACGGCTATTTTATTTCGCGGCAGACGCTCGATCGCGATTCGCTCGTCGAGGTGCCTTATATCCGCTTGCCGGTCAACCTGCTTAACCCCGAGCATCCGGACTGGGACACGTTGGGTATCCGGTCGGCGATCCGCTTTGCCGAAAAACCGGCCGTCCCGAACAAATCGAAACGCTACAGCCAGTGGGGACGCCTGTTCAATATCCACAGTTGGGCCCCCTTTGCCTTCGACCCCATCGAACTGACCAACGACCGCAACCTCGATGTCGATTTCGGGGCGACGATCATCAGCCAGAACGTGTTGGGCAGCGCGATGGGCTTTCTGAGTTACGGACGGGTCAATGGCGAAAACCTGTATAAGGGCCGGTTCGGCTACTATGGACTGGCTCCGAAAATCGAGGTGGGTTTCGAACACGGCGGCGGCAGCCGCGGGGTGCTGATGCCGAACGACATTGATCCCGACAAGGCCCCGCTGCCCGAAAATGCGGGCAACGATTACCTGTCGCTGTCGGCCGATCTGTCGCTGCCCGTCAATCTTTCGCGCGGACGGCAATTGCGCCAACTCACTCCGTCCGTAGGAGTGAACTATTATAATACACTGATTTACAATCCAAAGAATCGTGTTTTCGATAAGGGTTACCAGGTGATCGAGGGCAGTATGGCCTATGCCCAGAACGTGCGTACGGCCCATCGCAGCCTTTACCCCCGTTGGGGTTTCAACGGAAAATTTACCTGGCAGGGCGACCCGTTTCGTGCTGAATTGGGCCGACTCTATTCACTCACGGGCGGGATGTATGCCCCCGGGGCGCTGATGCACCATTCGCTGTTGAGCAACGCCGCCGTGCCGTCTCAACGGACGGCTGCGTAGAACCTGAGCAACAACGCCCTCTTCCCCAAGGGGTGTAAGTATGATTTCGCGCCCGAGCGTTTGGGGGCGGTGTCGGTGCGCTACCGTTTCCCGGTGGCCTATCCCGATGGCGGGATCGTCGAATGGCTCTATTTCAAGCGCGTCAGTGCCGGGCTGATCCTCGACCATGCTCGCTATAAGCCCGTTTCGAGAACGAGTACCGGATGGAAGAACGCCAGTTCCTACGGCTTCGAAGCGTTGATCGACGTCGATCCTGTGCGTATGGTCGGAGCGGGGGTGCGGGTGACCATGTCGCTCTACAAACCGAGTGATTCGCCCGACTTCGGATTCTCGTTCGGCATTTCAGTCAACCTCTGATGCAGGTATGAAAAACGGAAAAATACGACAAAAAACGGGCCGCTTTTTGCCGAAAAGTATATTACCTTTGCCCGAAATTCCGATTTTCGCGTAGAAGATCAAAATCGAAAAGATATGAAAAAGACACTCCTGATGATCCTCGACGGTTGGGGCGTCGGCGACCACTCGCGCTCGGACGCCATTTACAACACTCCGCCCAAAAATATGAACGCCCTGATGGAACGTTGGCCCAACGCACAGCTTTGTGCCAGCGGCGAAAGCGTCGGCCTGCCCGACGGACAGATGGGGAACTCGGAAGTCGGACACCAGAACATCGGTGCCGGCCGCATCGTGTATCAGGACCTGGTGAAGATCAATATCGCTTGCCGCGACGGGTCGATCGCCGGAAATCCCGAGGTGAAGGCCGCTTTTGACTACGCCAGAGCCGCGGATAAGGCCGTTCACTTCCTGGGCCTCGTTTCCGAGGGCGGGGTACACAGTTCGATGGATCACCTCTATAAATTATGCGACCTGGCCAAGGAATGGGGACTCGAAAAGACCAACGTCCACTGCTTTATGGACGGTCGCGACACCGATCCCCGCAGCGGCGCCGGTTTTATCCGGAAACTGGAAAACCATATGAAAGCCTCGACCGGCCGGATCGCTTCGATCGTCGGCCGCTACTACGCGATGGATCGCGACAAACGTTGGGAACGTGTCAAACTGGCCTATGACCTCTTGGTCGGCGGGATCGGCGAGAAAGTCGCCGATCCCGTCGCCGCGATGGAAAAATCGTATGCCGAAGGGGTGACCGACGAATTCGTGAAACCGGTCGTGGTGGTCGACGGCGCAGGCGATCCTGTCGGCAAGATCGCTCCGGATGATGTGGTCATCTTCTTCAACTTCCGCAATGACCGCGCGAAAGAACTGACCCAGGTGCTGACCCAGACCGATATGCCCGAAGCCGGGATGCACCCTCTACCGCTCTACTATTGTACAATGACTCCCTACGACACGTCGTTCAAAGGTCTCCATATTCTTTTTGACAAGGACAACGTCGAAAACACCCTCGGCGAATATATGTCGAAAAAAGGTCTGAAGCAGTTGCGTATCGCCGAGACCGAAAAGTTCGCCCACGTCACTTTCTTCTTCAACGGCGGCCGCGAAGAACCCTTTTCGGGGGAAGAACGCATTCTCATTCCTTCGCCCAAAGTGGCGACCTACGACTTGCAGCCCGAAATGAGCGCATACCTCGTCAAAGACGCTATCGTCAAAGAATTGAACAAAGGCTTGTTCGATTTCGTCTGCTTAAACTTCGCCAACGGCGACATGGTGGGCCACACCGGCGTCTACGAAGCCGTCGAGAAAGCCGTCAAAGCCGTCGACGAATGCGTCGGTGAAGTCGCCGCCGCCGCACGAGCGAACGGATACGACATCGTCATCATCGCCGACCACGGCAACGCCGACTATGAACTCAACTCCGACGGATCGCCCAACACAGCCCACTCGCTCAACCCCGTTCCCATCGTAGTCCTCGCCGACGAAGTCAAGGAAGTCCACGACGGTGTCCTCGCCGACGTAGCCACCACTATACTGGCCCTCATGAACCTTCCGAAACCCGAAGCCATGACCGGTCGCTCGTTGGTCGTGATGAAGTAGCGGACGAGTGGACTGACGTCAAGGGTGCCAGATGTGGGGCGTTACGATTTTTTTCGATCGATTTTTTGGCCTGGGGAAAGATAAATTTCCTATCTTTGCGGTCTTGAAAAACCGCATCCGACCATGCTGACCTTAAAACAAATCCGCGATAACCGCGAGCAGACCATCGCTCGGCTTGCCATCAAAGGTGTCGATGCTGCCGCCGCCATCGAAAAAATCATCGTCCTCGACGACCGGCGCAAAGCCACCCAGGCCGAACTCGACCAAACCCTGGCCCGAC
>JAITVB010000203.1 GCA_031286025.1 Rikenellaceae bacterium | reverse complement strand
ACCCCGGCCGCGCATCGTACGGGTGACGAGGATATCTTCGAGGTACATCCGGCAACCTTTCCACGTGCTGTAACGCACATACCAAAGGGCAAACCCCGCAACCACCCCGTTGACCTCGGCCACGAACGCACGCCATACCGGCCGCGGGCCGAAACCGCTTTCGGCAAAATGAGTCGGATCGACGGTCACCTGTTCCGGCGCGCGTTCATATTCGGCCAGTTCGCGAACGAGTTCCAACAGGCGGGGACAGTCTTCGCGCGTGGCGCGACGGATCGTGGCATTTCCCATTTCCTTAGAAATTAATCGGCACGCGGCGGTCGAACCGCTCCATGGTGTTATAGAGCCGCGGGCCGAGGATGCGCCGCTGCTCGGCTTTCGATTCCGCCTCCATTTCGGCATAGCGCGGCATGTTGCCTGTGTAGTCATAGTCGTAATGCCGGGTATTGACCTGCACGATCGCCAACGCCAACGCTGCGACAGCCGCCACCGTCACCACCCGCCGCCGAGCCCGGGTTTTCAGGAACAGAACCGATAAGGTATTCAAAACGGCGCAGGTAAAGACCAACAGAAAAATATCATAATTATTCCACCACCAGATCTTTCCGGTGCCGCCGACGTAGGTTTTCGATGGCCAGAACATGGCGATGCCGCCCCAGTCCGAGGCCGGTGTCGGCAGGTCGCCCAACAAATGGGCCAAAAAACCGGCAATGAAGCCCAACGCCACGGCAGTATTGGCTGAAAAATAGGCAGAAAGCGGACGGCGGCGGATGCGGTAGAGGCCGTAGGCGATCAGACCAAACAACACCGCCAATAATAGTGCCGCCGGCAGCGAGTGGAAAAAGGCGTGATGCGAATACCACAGTTTTTCTCCGTAGATGTCGCGGCCGGGTTGGCTCAGGCCGAAAAGGCGGCCGAAAGTGCCGTCGAAACGCGACCACAGGCTGACGACGTCCACATCGGGGATGGCTCCGCCAAGGACGCCGGCGGTGATTATGCCCAGGCGCCCGGATGGTTTTCCGGGAGCGAAAGCCGCAACTATCGTTGCCGCCGCCGCACCGCTGCAGATGTGGGTCAGTAAATCCATCTCTTTCTTTTCTTCCCTGGAAAAATGCGATTCAAAAGTACGGAATTATTCTTTGCAACTTTTTTTCTGCTTAAAAAAGTGGTAAAAATCCTTTTGCGCGCCCCGCTTCCGGTTGCCGGTCCGCTGCCTGCGGGCATTTGGTCAAAAGACCTTCGAAGCGGCCGATGGAAAAACCGTCGTTATCGCCCGTACCATCACTCCCGATGGGGGGCAACGAAAAAATCCTTGAAACGGGTTTTGAAAAAGGCGGCAAGAGAAAATCTGCCGGTTGCGGGAATTTCTGAAATAACATCCGTGTCAGATAATAGGATATGTCAGAAATAATCATTAACTTTCGAAAGATTCCCGCACGAGAGCGGAATCAGGGGAGGCGATGAAGCGAAATATCCTCTGCCGTGCCTGGCGATTCTATGCCGACGGCTTTGCCAGGATGACCTGGGGCCGGGGGCTTTGGCTCCTGGTCCTGATTAAACTTTTTGTCATGTTCGCCATTCTGCGCCTCTTTTTCTTCACCCCGCACATGAAAAATATGGATGACGCCCGGCAGGCCGACTACGTCCGTGAACAACTAACCCATCCACGACAATGAACGAAATCCTGGAAATGGTCGACTGGTCGCGTGCCCAGTTCGCGATGACTGCGATGTACCACTGGCTGTTTGTGCCGCTCACGCTCGGCCTGGCTTTTATCTGCGCCATAATGGAAACGCAGTATTACCGCACGGGCGACCTCCATTGGAAACGCACGGCTAAATTCTGGATGAAACTCTTCGGGATCAATTTTGCCGTAGGAGTCGTCACAGGGATCATCCTCGAATTTCAATTCGGCACCAACTGGTCGAACTACGCCCATTTCGTGGGCGACATTTTCGGGGCACCGTTGGCGATCGAGGGTATCGTGGCGTTTTTCCTCGAAAGTACGTTTATCGCGGTGATGTTTTTCGGGTGGGAACGCGTATCGAAACGGTTCCACTTGGTGTCGACGTGGATGGTGGCCATTGGGGCCAGCCTGTCGGCACTCTGGATCCTGATCGCCAACGCCTGGATGCAATATCCTGTGGGCACGGCGTTCAACATCGCCACGATGCGCAACGAGATGACCGATTTCTGGGCAGTGGCCCTTTCGCCGGTGGCGATCAACAAGTTTTTGCATACGGCGCTGAGCGGCTATATGCTCGGGGCGGTCTTTGTCATGGGTGTCGCTGCGTGGTTCCTGCTGCGGGGACGCGAGGAACGGATGGCGCTCTCAAGTATCCGCATCGCGGCGTGGTTCGGCGGGGCGGCCGTCGTGCTGTTGGCCATCACGGGCGATCGCTCGGGAGTGATCATGGCCGAAACCCAACCGATGAAACTGGCTGCCATGGAGGCCCATTACGACGGTGCGCGCCGTGCGCCGTTGGTTGTGATCGGAGCTTTGAAAGCCGGCGAAACGGCCGATGGGGAGGATCCGTTCCACTTTAAAATAAAGATTCCGGCGCTTCTTTCCGTCGCAAGTCGCCACGATGCCGACGCTTTCGTACCGGGGATCAACGATCTGGTCGGGGGTAACGCCGAATACGGCCTGATGCCGATATCTGAAAAAATGGAGCGGGGCCGCGTGGCGATCGCCGCGATGAGCGAATATAGCGCGGCCAAGCGCGCGGGCGATCGGGAGACCATGCAGGCGGTGGCCGAAAAATTCGATCCCTTGACCCCCGTCGGGAAAACATTCCTGCAGGACTATTACAGCCACTTGGGTTACGGATATCTCTCTTCGCCCGAAGACGCGATCCCGCCCGTGGGGTTGACCTTTTTCAGTTTCCGGGTGATGGTGGGGTTGGGAGTTTGGTTCATCCTGCTTTTCGCCGCAACGCTGTGGATGAGCTATAAGAAAAAACTCGACCGGCGGTGGATGCTCCACACGCTGTTGTGGTCGATCCCGTTGGCCTACATCGCCGGGATGGCCGGGTGGATCGTGACCGAAGTCGGCCGTCAACCCTGGACGATCCAGGACCTGTTGCCCACCGTGGCGGCGGTGTCGGGAACGAGCACAGGGCCGGTGATGCTCACCTTCTTCATCTTTGTCGTCCTTTTTACGGTGCTCCTCGTTGCCGAGATCCGCATCATGACGCGCCAGATCGGGCGCGGTCCGGATGATGTGCCGCCCGAAGCCATCATTCCCCCTCAACTTGCAAAAACCGAAGAAAAACAAGCCTGATATGGAACCGACGCTCAATTTTTTACAGCACTACTGGTGGGGCGTCATGTCGCTCCTGGGAGGCATTCTGGTCTTTATGCTTTTCGTGCAGGGCGGTCAAAGCCTGCTGCGCACCATCGGGCGTACAGACGGCCAACGCATGCTGATGATCAACGCCTTGGGTACGAAATGGAAACTGGGGTTTACGACACTCGTCACTTTCGGAGGCGCTTTCTTCGCCTCGTTCCCGATCTTTTACAGCACGTCGTTCGGCGGGGCGTTTTATTTGTGGATGCTGATCCTGCTGCTTTTCGTATTGCAGGGGGTGTCCTACGAATTTCGCAGCAAAGCGGGAAATCTTTTCGGCCCAAGGGGATACGAATTTTTTCTGGCGGCCAACGGCTATGGCGGCGCACTGCTGTTGGGTGTGGCCGTAGGGACGTTTTTCACGGGCGGCCATTTTATGGTCAACCCCGGCAATATGGGCGGCTTCTGCGGCGACGTCGCCATCTCTCATTGGGCCTCGCCCTGGCATGGCCTCGAAGCGTTGGCCGATTGGCGCAACCTGGCGCTTGGTTTGGCCGTGGTGTTCCTGGCGCGTTGCCTGGCATTGCAATATTTTTTGAACAATGTGGATGACGAGCAGATCGAAGAGCAGTCCCGGAAAGCCCTGTGGGTGAATGTGCCGCTATTCCTGCTCTTTTTCCTGGCATTTGCCGCCGCCTTAGTTACGATGACGGGCTATGCCGTCGATCCCGACACCGGAGTCGTCGCCACCGATAAATACAAATACCTGCAAAATCTGATCGAAATGCCGGCTGTCGGCGGCGCTTTCGTAGCGGGCGTGGTAGCCGTCCTCGTCGGCTTCGCTCTCGATTTGTTGCGCGGCAGCCGCCGGGGTATCTGGTGGAGCGGGGCCGGAGCGATCGTCACTGTCACGGCGCTGCTGCTTACGGTGGGTTACAACCACACGGTCTATTACCCGTCGTTGTCCGACCTGCAGAGTTCGCTCACGATCGCCAACAGTTCGTCGAGCCGCTTCACGTTGCAGACGATGAGCTACGTTTCGCTGCTGATCCCTCTGGTGGTGGCCTATATCTGGTATGTGTGGCGGACGATGAATCGCCGCCGCCTCACTTCGGAAGAGGTTGCCCGGGACGCAGAATCCTATTGATACCTTCGGCTTGCCGGTATCCCTGCCGACTCTATCCGTTCGTTTAATTTTTCGAAACAGGTTTCGAAAAATTAAACGAACGGACGGGACGGGGAAAATCCCTTTTAAAGAACACGTTGTACATATCGGGTTAAAATTCGGGAAAATCTTTTTTCAAAAGAGGACAACGAGTGCTTTTCCGTGCTACATTTGCGTCTTTGATTCGATAATCCGAAGGATACGGAAAATCGTTCTGTTTTCCGAATCGATCCGAAAGATTTCGACGGGTGCGGGTGATTCATTGTGTGTCGTACAAAAAGGATGAGCGTATATGACCAATGCGGCGCTGTTTCTTGTCGTTCTTTTTACGGCCGTTTTCCTGGTGTTGGTGGCCCTGGTGATCGCCAGGTTCGCTGCCCCCTCCTCGCAAAATATCCTCAAAGGACAACCTTATGAATGCGGCATCCCGACGCGTGGCTCGTCGTGGATGCAATTCCGTGTGGGGTATTACCTGTTTGCGATCCTCTACCTGATCTTCGATCTCGAAACGGTGTTGCTCTTTCCGTGGGCCAGCGTGGTCGAGGACGTGGGGATCGACGCACTGATCTGCGGGGGGACGTTTATCATTACGCTGACCCTCGGGTTGGTTTACGCCTGGACGAAAGGAGCGCTGAAATGGAAGTGAAAAACATCCATATTCCGGATATGACGTACGAGGATTTCAAGGACAACGAAACCCTCGAAAAGTATGTGGAGGAATTGCGCGCGGGCGGCGTGAACATCTTCGCGGGCACGATCGGCGACGTTGTCAATTGGGGCCGTTCGAACTCGGTGTGGCCGCTGACCTTCGCCACGAGTTGCTGTGGCATCGAGTTTATGTGTGTCGGCGCGGCGCGAACCGATTTCGCCCGCTTCGGTTGGGAAGTGACTCGCAACAGCCCCCGACAGGCCGACGTGATCTTCGTCTGCGGGACAGTTGTCCACAAGATGGCTCCCGTGCTGTTGCGTCTTTACGAACAGATGGCCGAACCGAAATACGTGATGGCCATCGGCAGTTGCGCCATCAGCGGCGGCCCGTTCAGGAACGCTTACCACGTGGTGCAGGGGGTCGATGAGATCATCCCCGTCGACGTTTATGTGCCCGGTTGCCCGCCGCGTCCCGATGCCGTGCTTTACGGCATGATGCAACTCTCGCGCAAGATCAAGGTCCAACATTTTTTCAAACTGCCCGACGAGCGTCCGGCTTCCGGCGCTGACAGCACGCAACCCGTAATCCCGCAGGAATGATGGAAAGGATCGAGAGAGAACTGTCCGCCCTCGGATATGCAAAGGTTGGGTGTAGCGAGGATCGGGTGTCAGTGACCGTCCCCGTTGAAAAAGCCCATGAAACGGCCGCATGGTTGCGTGGCGAAGGGTTTGATTACCTGTTTGATATTG
>JAITVB010000120.1 GCA_031286025.1 Rikenellaceae bacterium | reverse complement strand
CTACAAAAAAGCACTTATGACATTAGGTCGTTTCGCAGGGATTTTGCAGTAACTCCCGCTCTCTCACTCGGTCTTTTTCACAGACGAAGCACCGTTGGATTGCGACTTGAGGATCACCGGATTGCCCTTGAATCTTACAGATGACGCGCCCGAAGCATTGGCATTCAACTCTTCGGTAGCCCACACGGTGGCGGAAGAGGCGCTACTGGAGCGGGCGGCGGCTTTCTTGGTCTGGAGGCCTATGGCACGCAAAGTCGAGGCTCCGCTCGCGTCGAGTTTCGCTTCGCCCGACGAACCGGTCACGGTGATGTCCGATGCTCCGCTGGCCGAGATATCGGCATAACCCGATGCGACAGTCAGTTTGAGGTTCGATGCTCCGCTAGCTTCGGCGTTGAGGCGGCCTGCTTCGACACGGAGCGTGCCTTTCGATGCGCCCGAGCAGTCGATGTTTGCGGTGCCGGCTTTGATCGAGAATGATTTCAGGGAAGTCGCCCCCGAGAGGTTGATCTTTATGCTTTCGGTCGTAAACTGGTCTTCCGAGGTGATTGTCACCGCCCCCGATCCTTTAAGACTCCGGATTTCGGGCAGGTAGACGGTCAGGCGCATCACCTGCCGGTTGACGTTGTTCCAACGGAAGCCCTCGGAGTCGATCCCGACCGAGAGAACGCCGTCGGACGACAGGGAGAATTTAAGGCGCGATTCGAGTTCTTCGCTGATTTCAACGACTGCTTTGGTCTGGTTGCTCTTGACAAGTGTCACCTCAAAAGCCGACGCCGCCGAAACGGCCGTAATCGCCTTCCCGTTGTAACGGGTTAGGCGCACCAACTTGATTTCGGCTGACAATTCCGAAGGAATCGCCACTGCCAACATAAACAGTAAAGTGCAAAATGCTTTCATAATCCTTATGGGGATTTTAGTGGTTTCTATCCGTTAAACGGGGGAAGGTTCAAAAAGTTACAGGCGTTCGTTTTTTTCTCGATAAAAAAGTTGTAGCCGATTTGGCTACGCCGGTGGCGGAGGAGTACAGACACGCACTCAAAGAAATGTACGGAATAATTCTAATTTTTCCTATATTTGTCCAGGCAAAGTCAACATTTCGGGTGCCGGAAGGCACTTTGTCCAAGCGAAGTTAAAAACTCCGGGTGCCTGGAGGCACCTTCAATCTGATTTTTATGAGCGAATATAAGATAAAGGCGGGGATCACCCACGGCGACATCAACGGTATCGGTTACGAAACGATCATCAAGACTTTCCTCGACCCGCGGATGGTCGAATTGTTCACCCCGGTCATCTACGGTTCGGCCAAGGTAGCCGGTGTATACAAAAAGTATATCCCCGAGTCGGACGCCCTGTCGTTCAACTTGATCCGGACGGCTTCGGAAGCCAACGCGAAACGGGTGAATCTGATCACTTGCATCGACGACAATGTGAAGGTCGATGTAGGCCAGGCAACCCTTTTCGGTGGCCAATGCGCCGCGGCCGCGTTGAGCGCCGCGACGAAAGACCTGCGCGAAGGGGCGATCGACGTGTTGGTCACCTCGCCCATCAACAAGGCGACGGTCCAAGGCCGGGATTTTTCGTTTACCGGGCATACCGAATACCTCGCTGCGCAGTTTGAGGAATCGGAACCGCTGATGATGATGGTCAGCGACACAATGCGTGTGGGGTTGGTGACGATCCACCTGCCGTTGGCCGAAGTCGCCGGGCAGATCACCACCGAGATGATTCTGAGAAAATTACGCGCTCTGAAACGTTCGCTCGTGCGAGATTTCGGCATTGTCGAGCCGCGCATCGCCGTGTTGGCCCTCAACCCTCACGCAGGCGACGAAGGGCTGTTGGGCAAAGAAGAGATCGATATTATCCGCCCGGCCTTGGTTTCGGCGGCCGACGAACGCATCCTGGCTTTCGGGCCCTTTGCGGCCGACGGGTTTTTCGGGTCGGGGGGCTATACGAAATATGACGCCGTGTTGGCCATGTACCACGACCAGGGGCTTGCTCCGTTCAAGGCGCTTTCGGGCGAAACGGGAGTCAACTTTACCGCCGGCCTGTCGATCGTGCGCACAAGCCCTGCCCATGGGGTGGCCTACAACATTGCGGGACAGGGAATTGCCAACGAATCGTCGCTGCGTGCCGCCCTCTATCTGGCGACCGATATTTGGCGTAACCGCCGGATCTACGAAAAGATTACCGCCAACCCGCTGAAAAAAGCCGTCTTCGACCGCAACGGAAAAGACGAGTCGATCAAGGATCTGCCCGAACCGGCGGGCGAATAACGCCGCCAACCGGCCCCGGGAACGTCCCGCATGGTTTTTGCCGGACGTCTTACAGCCCGTTTCTGTTGCGACACGGGTCTTTTTCCCTTCGATTTCTATCCTACTGGCCGATGAATACGAAAAACACCTCCTTTACGCTCGTCCTCTTTTTCCTGGCGGCGGTGGCCATTGCGCTGCTGATCCCTTCGCGCGGACTGTATCTCGAAACGTTCCGGGTGGGCGAACTTTGGCGGGGCGAAACGTTGATGGCTCCGTTCGACTTCCCGATTCAAAAGACCGAAGCCGAAATGATCACCGACCGCCGCGAGGCGGAAAGCCGTTATATCCCGGTCTACAGCTACGATACGACAGTGTCCAGGCGCCATATCCGGCAGGTGATCAGCGATTTCAATCTCTCGCCCCGGGCTCTCGACGTAGGCACCGTATGGGAAGGGTTGCAAACCGGCGTGATCGACGACCAACAGGCCTGCGGCATTACGGTCGAACGTTCTTTGCGGCACATCTATACACAAGGCGTGGCGGCCAACCTCAACCGGAGTGCCTCGGGCGACGGCACACCGCTTACGTATATCCGGGTGAACAAAAACGCGATCCTTTCAACCCGGTCGACCGACGAAACCTATACCATTGCCACCGCCAAGGCCTATCTGCAGAAAGCGTTGGCTCCGGTTGCCGAACAGGTGGCTTCGCTCCGCGACCGGCCGGTGTTGGAAGTCGACTTCGACCGCTACCTGACCCCCAACCTCGTCTATGACGAGGCGCTCAACGCCGAGATCCGCGATCGTGAAATGCGCAACGTCGCCGCCACGAAAGGTATCGTACACCAAAACGAATTGATCGTCAGTCATAAACAGGTGGTCGATGCCGAAACGTTTAGCAAACTATCCTCGCTCAGGGCCGAATATGAGACCCGCCTGGGCGGCGGCGACAATTACCCGTGGGTGTTGGCCGGACATTTCGTCTGTGCGCTGATTCTGTTGACAATCACTCTGTTGTTTCTCTATTATTTCCAACCGGTTTTTTTCGGGCGCAAGCGCAATGTTATCTTCCTGTTGCTACTCTACGGGATGATGATCGTACTCTGTTCGATGATGGCCCGCAGCGAAACGCTGAGCGTTTACCTGATCCCGTTTGCCATTGTGCCGATCTACCTGCTCACGTTCTATGATATCCGGTTCGCCCTCTTCGCCCAGATCGTCCTGTTGTTGCTTTGTTCGCTGATGGTGGCCAAGCCGATGGAGTTTTTCTTTGTCAACTTCGCAGCAGGGGTGATCGGCGTCTTCGTTTTGGGGCGGTCTTACCGGCGCGAAAGAATCTTTATGGCCGCCGGCGCGATTTTCCTGAGTTATATCGTGCTCTATGCCGCGATGGCGCTGATTCAGTATGGGACGCTGGCCCAGATCAATCCGTGGAGCCTTGTCTGGTTCGGGGTCAACACGCTGCTGTTCCTCGGGATGTACCAACTGTTGTATGTGATCGAGAAAGGGTTCGGGTTCGGGTCCGACATCTCACTGCTCGAACTTTGCGACACGAACCAACCGCTGCTGCTTGAACTGGCCCACAAGGCCCCGGGCACCTTCCAACACTCGATCCAGGTGGCCAACCTGGCCGAGGCGGCCGCCAAGGAGATCGGCGTCAATCCGTTGTTGGTACGCACCGGCGCCCTTTACCACGATATCGGCAAGATCAACAACCCCAACTATTTCATTGAAAACAACACCGGCACGTTCAATCCCCACGACGACATCACGCTCCCCGAGAGTGTCGACATCATTCGCAAACACGTGAGCGACGGCGTGCTGTTGGCCCGCAGGCAAGGCGTCCCGTCGATGATCGTCGATTTCATCACCGGGCACCATGGCGATTCGTTGATCTATTTCTTCTACGCTACCTACAGGGAGACCCACCCCGACGCCAACGAGGCGCAGTTCCGTTACCCCGGCCCGCGCTCCCCCTCGCGCGAAGTGGCTGTCTGCATGATGGCCGACGCGGTCGAGGCCGCCTCACGCAGCCTGACCAACTACACGGCCGAGGCGGTCGACGAACTCGTGGACAGGATCATCGACACCCAGATCCGCGACAACCAGTTCTCGGATTCCGATCTGGCCTTTCGCGACGTCGACCGGATCAAGCGCGTGTTTAAGAATAAGCTGACCAATATCTATCACGTTCGGATCAGTTATCCCGAGCGGCCGGAATAGCCGGAGATATGTCGATTTTATTATCTTTGCCCCGGCAAAAGCGCTTCCGATACCCGGGAGATACCTTGCGGAAATCTTAAAATTATGGGGGTGACTCTTTCTACTGCAAAACCGGTGGCCGGTCGGGGCGAAAAGGTGTATATCGAAACCTACGGCTGCCAGATGAACGTCAACGACAGCGAAGTGGTGATTTCGATCCTCCGCGGCGAGGGCTACGAGCATACGCCTGAGTTGGCGCAGGCCGATATCGTACTGGTCAACACCTGCTCGATCCGCGACAATGCCGAGCAACGTATCTGGAACCGCCTCAACGAATTCAAATCGCATAAACGGCGCAAGCCCGCCCTGTTGGTCGGTATCATCGGCTGCATGGCCGAACGCCTGAAAGAACAACTGCTCGAAAAAGAACGACTCGTCGACCTGGTGGTCGGCCCCGACGCCTACCGCGATCTGCCGGCACTGATCCGCACCGCGGCCGGGGGACAGAAGGCGGTCAACGTGCTGTTGTCGCAGGAGGAAACTTACGCCGAGATTTCGCCTGTGCGCCTCGATCCCAACGGGGTGACGGCCTTCGTGTCGATCATGCGCGGGTGCAACAACATGTGCGCCTACTGCGTGGTGCCCTATACCCGAGGGGCCGAGCGCAGCCGCGACCCGAAGACCATCGTGCGCGAAGTTGAAGATTTGCTCGCCGACGGCTATAAAGAGGTAACGCTGCTTGGGCAAAACGTAAATTCTTATCGTTGGGAAGACGTTGGCGAAACCGTCGATTTTCCTCGTCTGCTCGAAACGGTGGCTAGGGTTGGCCCGCAGCTGCGCGTGCGCTTCGCCACCTCACATCCCAAAGACCTGAGCGACGACGTGCTTTTCGTTATCTCTCGTCATCCCAATCTTTGTCGTCATATCCATCTCCCCGCCCAATCGGGAAGCACCGACATCCTTAAGAGGATGAATCGCAAATACACCCGCGCGTGGTACCTCGAACGGATCGCCGCCATCCGCCGCATTCTGCCCGATTGCGCCCTGTCGACCGACCTCATCGCCGGCTTCTGCGGCGAAACTCCCGAAGACCATGCCCAAACCCTCTCGCTGATGCGCGAAGTGGGTTACGAATCCGCCTACATGTTCAATTATTCGGAGCGCCCAGGAACGAAAGCTGCCCGCCACTTCCCCGACGACGTTCCCGCCGACGAAAAAAACCGCCGGCTCACCGAAATCATCGCTCTCCAGAACGACCTCTCACTCGAAAGCAACTGCCGCGACATCGGAAAAACTGTCGAAGTCCTCGTCGAAGGCGTCTCAAAACGCAATAAAAACGACCTCTTCGGTCGCAATTCCCAAAACAAAGTCGTCATATTCCCCTCCACCGGCCAATCCCCGGGCGATTACGTCCAAATAAAAATAACCTCCTGCAGCTCCGCCACCCTGTTGGGAGTTGTTGTGGAGGGGTAGTCGGAGTCGACCGTTCCCCCTACGGCAATTCCGGGAATGACCGGAAGCCTTCGCCATAGATTTTGTGGGCGTTGACGACGACCATGAATGCCTGGGGGTCTATGCGGTGGATGTAGTCCTGGACGGCGGCGAGCTCGGTGCGGGCGACGACCACGAAGATCATGTCTTTATCGTGTTCGGTATACATGCCTGATGCTTTGATGTATGTTCCGCCGCGGCCGAGGTCTTCGATGATCAGTTTTTTGACCAGGGCGTGTCTCTCGGAGATGATGAACAGCAGTTTGTCGGATCCGCCGCCTTCGAGGACCCAGTCGATGACTTTGGTGCAGACGTAGATCGTGACGAGCGAGTAGAGCGGGATGCGCCAGTCGCCGAACACGCCGAGGGCGACGATCACGATCGACGAATCGACGATGAGCATACATCGGGCCATCGGCATTTGGGTGTATTTCGAGACGATCATCGAGATGATGTCGGTTCCGCCCGATGTCGCGCGTGTTTTGAGGATCAGGCCGAGGCCCGCGCCCATGATCACGCCGCCGAAGATGCAGGAGAGCAGCACGTCGTTGGTCAGGTTGATTTTTCCGCCGAACATGGCGGCCGGGTTTTCCCCGATGAGGTAAGTCAGGCCGTTCATCATCAGCGGAGTGAGCACGGCCGCCACGATGGTACGCGCCCCGATTTTGCCGCCGAAAATCTTTAATGAAATGAGCAGCAGCGGGATGTCCGTCATTAACCCGAACGTACCGACCTGTACTTTGGGAAAGAGATGGTGCAACACAATTCCCAGGCCGTAAACCCCGCCCGGCACGATCTTGTAAGGCGTGATGAACAACACGAAAGCTCCCGCCAACAGGAAACATCCCACGACGATATAAAACCATGCCCGGAACCATCGCAGTGAAAAAAGGCGGTCGCGCAGCAGAAAATTTTTCATTACAGGTGATCTGTGTTGATTATTGTACAATAATACGGTTAAAAAGTGAGAAAACGCGTGCTTCCCGAAAAATCTTCATGGAAAAATCGTACTTTCGCATAAATTTCAGCACACAGAGCAAATATGATACAAAATATACTCCTGGTTATCATTGCCTACCTGTTGGGGTCGATCCCTAGTGCAGTGTGGATCGGGAAACGCTATTACGGCATCGATATCCGGGAATACGGCAGCAAAAACGCCGGCGCCACCAACACCCTCCGCGTACTGGGCAAACGGGCCGCCCTGCCCGTCTTCGCCATCGACTTCGCCAAAGGCTTCGTTGCCGTTTCGTTGGCCCACTTCTCCAGTTTCTATCAGGGCAGTGACCCGATGTTCACCTTCAAGATCGGACTTATCGCCGCCGCCGTCCTCGGACATATCTTTCCCGTCTTCGCCAATTTCCGCGGCGGTAAAGGCGTCGCCACGCTCGCCGGCGCCGTCCTCGCCGTACATCCCGCCGCCGTTATCCTGTGCCTGATCACCTTCCTCGTCGTACTCGTCTTTACCAAATACGTCTCGCTCGCCTCGATCACGGCCGGCATCATGTTTCCCATCTATATCGTCTTCGTCTTCCAGGAGCGATCCCCGGCCCTCATCGTCTTCAGCTGCATCGTCACCCTCCTCCTCCTCTTCACCCACCGCAAGAACGTCAAACGACTCCTTACCGGAACCGAGTCCAAAACCTACCTCATCAAACAACGTCGAATTCGAAGATAGGGGCGTTGCGGGCCCAATCGACTGCCTCGTCTTATAAAAAGCGGCAGTCGAAGTTGGATTACAGCACCTTCACCTTGAAATTTCGATATTCGATCTTCATGGGAGGGCCGGTGTGGACTTGGACGCCGAGGATGCCGGAGGAACGGCGGTTTGCGGGGTCGTTGTCGGTGACGTCGGCCATGAGGACGCCGTTGACGTAGTGGAGCAGATGGTTGCCGCGGGCGACGATATAGTATTGATTCCACTCGCCGGGTTTGATGAATTTTGCCAGAGCGTCATTGGGGGTGTCGGCGTCACTCACCTGTTTGTGGGTGGGCGAGACGTACTCCGGAAAAATGACGGTGGCTTGTCCGCGCAGAGCGAGGAATTGGCGGCCGCGTTCTTCGTAGTTTTGACCGGTGTATCGGTTGCGGCCGTCGATGTCGGCCTGGTAGCCGATGAGGGCATAGGAGAGCGTGTCGACGAGTTCGTTGCGGTAGCTGACGCCGCTGTTTCCGCTTTCCGACACGCGGAATTCGACATTGAGTTCAAAGTCTTTCAGGACGAAATCCTTTTTGTAACAGAACGTGTTGCGCTTGAGCAGGGTGGCCGGGGTGACTTCGCCGACCAGGCAACCGTCTTCGACGCGCCAGTAGACGGGGTCATAGGCCCAACCATCGAGTGTTTTCCCATCGAAGACATAGACGTATCCTTCATCGGGATCGGAGGTGGCGGGCGGGTTGGCGGCTACGGCGACACTTGCAATGGCGAGGGCTGCGAGGCATAACGTTTTCGAAATTGTTTTCATTGGGCAGAAGTATGTTTGATTTGTTTTCGTGTCCATTCGATCGTGTGTTGCCCCGATCCGGGCGGGGTGTTCTTTGGGATGGTCAGCCCCCTGCTGTCGGTGTCAAACGCGGAAAAATCGGCACTCGTTTCATCGTAAGTTGATTTCGGGGAGGCGAAAAAACCTGCGCAGGGAATTTTAATACAAAAAATTGTTGAACGGATACCGTCCGGCATGAATTTCGGAAATCATCCCGTAGAGATCTTTCCGTAATTTGTCGAGGTTCGTGCGCTCCCGGGCCGAGATGAAGATGCAGGGAGTATTGGACTGAGCCACCCAACTGCGTTTGAGTTCGTCGAGAGTACGGTTCTCCTTCGTCGCCGGGGTGAGGTCGTCCTCGTCCTTCGGCACCGGTTTATAAGCGTCGACCTTGTTGAAGATCAGGTAAACGGGCTTTTCTCCCGCCCCGATCTCGGCCAGGGTTTGTTTGACGACCTCAATCTGTTCTTCGAAATTGGGGTGCGAAATGTCGACCACGTGCAACAGCAGATCGGCCTCGCGCACTTCGTCGAGCGTCGATTTGAAAGCCTCGACCAGTTGGTGCGGCAGTTTTCGGATAAAACCGACAGTGTCCGAGAGCAAGAAGGGTAAATTTTCCAAAACGACCTTGCGGACAGTCGTGTCGAGCGTCGCAAAGAGTTTATCCTCGGCAAACACCTCGCTCTTGCTGAGTTGGTTCATCAGGGTCGATTTGCCGACGTTGGTGTAGCCCACCAACGCCACACGCACCATCCGGTCGCGGTTGCTGCGTTGCGAGGCCATCTGGCGGTCGATCTTTCGGAGTTGTTCCTTGAGCAGCGTGATCCGGTTACGTACGATGCGGCGGTCGGTTTCGATCTCGCGTTCGCCCGCCCCGCCCCGGGTACCGGTACCCCCGCGTTGGCGTTCGAGGTGGGTCCACATCCCGGTCAGGCGCGGCAGCAGGTATTGCCATTGCGCGAGTTCGACCTGGGTCTTGGCATAGGCCGTCGTCGCCCGCTGCACGAAAATTTCGAGGATCAGGCTCGTGCGGTCATAAATCTTTTTCGAAAAGACCTTGTCGAGGTTGCGCAGTTGAGAAGGGGTGAGTTCGTCGTCGAAAATGACGTAGTCGATCTCGTGTTCGGTGACGTAGGCGGCGATCTCTTCAACCTTGCCCTCGCCGATGAAAGTGCGGGGATGGGGCGAGGCCATCCGTTGGGTAAAGCGCTTGACGGTGCGGATACCCGCCGTTTCGGACAGAAAGGCCAGTTCATCGAGATATTCGCGGGTCTGGGCCTCGGTCTGGCGGTCGGGGATCACGGCCACCAATACCGCCCGCTCCTCGCGCGGTTCGGTGACGATATATTCTTTTTTCATAAAATCGGTTTAAAAGTTTTTCGGCAAACTCCCCGTTCGCTGTGTGAAGGGTATGACAATTATGAAAAACCGTTTCGGTTTCCAAACGGAGCGCACTCAAGTGCGTGAGCATTGGAAATCGGAAAGATATTTTAAAAATGGCATGCCGCAGGCACAGTCGCCGGGTGCCCGCCGACCTAATGTCCGGTCGAGCCAAACCCTCCGGCTCCGCGATCGGTCTCAGAAAGCACGTCCACGCTTTCCCAACCTATGCGGACGAACGGGGCGACCACCATTTGAGCCACCCGCTCTCCGGGCTTCAGCTCGAAGTCGTCGTTGGACAGATTCACTAAGATTACCTTGATTTCGCCCCGATAGTCGGGGTCGATCGTGCCGGGCGAATTGAGCACCGAGAGACCGAACTTGGCGGCCAACCCACTGCGCGGACGCACTTGGATTTCATACCCGTCGGGGATTTCCACATAAAGGCCCGTCGGCACCAACGCCCGTTCCAACGGACGCAGGACGATCGGTTCGTTCAACACGGCCCGCAGGTCGAGTCCGGCGGCATGTACGGTTTCGTATTGGGGCAAGTCAAACGGCGACTTGTTGATCACGTTGATTTTCATCGGATTCTTCGTGTTTTTCAAGATGTGGGAAACAGGCCGCGGAGAAATCGTCCGGGGCTTTTTATGCAAATTCGACGGATTATCTGATCCGGATTTTGTAAAAAAGTTTCATCGTCGGAATTTTTTGAAATATTTCCGGGGGGCGATCCCCTCGCGCTTGGCAGCGTATCCGACAAAGATAGCGATTAATCCCAAATTGGCAACATAGGCCAACGCCAAATGAGGCAGCCATTCGCGTGCTGCCACTCCTGCGCCGTAGAGTACTGCCCCGAGCAGGAAATAGCCCCCGATGCGCCGCCAATCATAA
This sequence comes from Rikenellaceae bacterium, assembly GCA_031286025.1. Taxonomy (GTDB): domain Bacteria; phylum Bacteroidota; class Bacteroidia; order Bacteroidales; family Rikenellaceae; genus JAITVB01. The sequence continues at coordinate 2,980 of JAITVB010000120.1, read as the reverse complement.
GGGATCGGGAAAAAGTGCCGGCAAAGCGCATAACTCACCGCCACCATCGCCGCCTCGCATATCAGCCGTGCCCACGCAGCCCCGACGTAACCCATTCGGGGAATGAAAATCAGGTTGAGCATTACCGTAATCAACAGTCCGGTTCCGGTGACGACAATCGCAAACTGCGTCTTTCCACTCTTTTTGTACCAGAATGACAGGTTGAGTATCGCCCCGCTGAAAATATTGGCCAACAGTACGATGGGCAGTATGTACATCCCCTGTCGGAAATCGGCCCCGAGCAGCAGCCCGAACAGATCATAGAAAAGAGCGATCCCCAGGAACAGGGTGATCGACACGATAAAGAAAAATTTCATAGCCTCGGCATTGGCCTGCACAAACTCTTCGTGTTTGAAGCCCGAGAGGAAAAACGGTTCGGCCGCAATGCGGTACATCTGCACAAAAAGCAGCAGAATCACCCCGATCTTGGTTACCGCGCCGTAAATCCCCAACGAACTCAGGGCCAGATCCGGAGGCAACAGGTATTTGATGAATTGGCGGTCGATAAACTCGTTGGCCACCCCCGCGATGCCGCTGACGAGTAACGGCAACGAATAGAGGAAAATGATGCGCACCAACGGTTTGTCGATCTTCGGCACATAGCCTCTGATCGCCGGTCGGAGCAGGAAGAACATCGCCGCACTGGCAATGAGGTTGGCCAACAAATAGTATCCCGGCCCGTAGGCGGCGGGGATTATCTCTGAAAGCCCCCCGAGGTGCGGCACCACAGAAAAGAAAAAGACGGTAAGCAATACCGTGATAACGACCGAAGTGATCCGGGCCACGACATAATGCGCCGCCTTGCCTTCCTGTCGCAACCTGGCAAAAGGAATGGCTGTGGCAGCATCGATCGCCACAATGGCCGCCATCAACAATACATAAGACGGAAAGTCGTCATACTCCATCACTCGGGCCAACGGCCTGTGGAACAGTGCGACACCGATGAAAAACAATCCGGCCGCGAGCGACACGGCCCCCCACGTGGTTTGAAAAATGTCGCGTTTTTCGGCTTCGGTCTGTGCTTGGCCCGCAAAGCGGAAGTATCCGACCTCCATCCCCATCGTCAGCAACACCAACAAAAGCGGGATCAGGGCATAGAGGTCGGTGATCACTCCATACTCGGCCGTCGTCATCACGTGCGTGAAGTAGAACGCCAACGCGTAGCTGAGCAGCCTCGAAACGATGGTGCTGACGCCGTAGATGGCGGTTTGTCCGGCTAATTTCTGGAGCATCCGTGGGTTTGGTGGTGGCAGGGGCCGCCCCGGTTTATGTGGGCAAAGGTACGAAAAGACCTCGTAAAAACGGCAAAACACGGATAAAATGAGTTAAGTATTTGTGAATTAGGTTTGTTTTGTGGTGGTGTTCTTGATTTTCATCGGGTGCTAAAATAGCCCGAAAAGAAGATTTAAGAGAGGTTTCACAAGTTTTCCGCTACTTATCCGTTGCCTTTTTTGAATTGGTAAACAGTAGTGGACAACCCCGGAACGGATACACCCGAATCAAACCCGTAACCACAAAGAACGCCGTTTTTGTCTCAAACTCGCCTGCTGGCCAGCAAGTACGGCGGTCAGGCAGAGGCGGCGGCGAAAGCGGGTCTTGGAGTAATGACCCAACTGAAAACCTCGTGGGGCGACTTCTTGGAGCAGATCGGCGAGATCATTATGCCGGTGGTGCAGAGTCTCGCCCGAACGTTGCAGGGAGTGGTCGCCGCGCTTCAGAATATGGATCCGCACTGGAAGAAGTTTATCGTCACGGTCATGGTTGTCGCCGCCGCAATCGGCCCGGTGCTTCTGACGCTCGGCGGGATATTGAAATTGCTGCCGTTTCCAACGACATCGCCCGCGGCCGGATCCGGCGGGTACCGCAAGTCGAGCGCCACGCCACATACGACCAGAAAATATAAAGGAAAGCCGTCGGTCGACGGCTTTTTTATTGGAAAAAGATTGATTATACAACAAAAAAGTTGTTGAAAAATTTGGAAAGACAACAAAAACGCTGTATATTTGTAGCGCCAAATAAGACATAGAGGCTATGAAATGGAATGAACTACGAAAACAGGCGGAAAGTCGAGGTTGGAAACTCAAAAGACACGGAGCGAACCACGACATTTACAGCCCCCGGAGAAAGGTTTTATCATCGAGATCGGGCGGCACGGCACACAGGAAGTTCCCTCGGGAACGTACAACAAACTAAAAAAGCAGATAGGGTTCTAAAACCCTATCTGCTAATTAAAAAATGCGAGATATGAAACCCACATGACGTTTTAAGACGCCAAAGAGCATGTAAATCCAAGATATTTGTATACCTTTGAGGAATAAGGTCGAAGTTTACTGGCGCCCGCCATCTTAAGGTGAGCATTTACGCCGAGTATGAAACTGACCTTCGACAGCTAAGCACCAAAGATTGCGGCCTCGACCGCGTGCATGAAATTTTTATATTCTTAGCTGCCTTTTTTCTTTCAGAGTGGTGCATTTGTCGGTCGATAAGTGCTTTATTTTCTTTTGCATTAATTCATCGTGTGTTAACCAAAAGCCTCTCAAAATGGCTTTTAGAACCCAATTTATTTACGCATGAAAACGATTGCTTTGATTGAGAAAGGAAAGGACGGTATGTTCGGGATTTTTACGCCCGATATCGACGCTACCATCATCGGTTCCGGTGCAACCGTCGCCGAGGCAAAGGCCGATTTTGAGAACTCGGTAAAAGAGGTTTGGGCCTCCTATACCGAGGAGGGCGAGGAGTTGCCGGATGAATTGAAAGGCATCTCCTTTGAGTACAAGTACGACACGGCCTCCGTGTTTGACGAGTTGGAATGTATCAACGTGACCAAGTTCGCCAAGTTCGCGGGTATTTATCCCTCGACGATGCGCCAGTCCGCGCGGGGGATTGCGTACATTTCGGAAAAACAGGCCCACAAGATCGAGGAGGCGTTGCACTCTTT
>JAITVB010000148.1 GCA_031286025.1 Rikenellaceae bacterium | reverse complement strand
ACGGCTCCATCCGAATCAGCGACATTTTTAGCCCTCCTTCTTACTTTTTTTACATCCCGGAGGACACGCTTGACTACAATTGTTGTTTTCTGCCTTTTGCGATTTTTTACATCTCGGTGCGCATTCTTTTACGCAACCCGTTTCACAACTTTCTCGCCGTCCTCCATCCATATATTCCAATTGGATTTCTGTTAACAATTGACTTTCATCGATTGAGGGATTGTGCCTCAAAAAATCGTCTATTTTTGCCATGGTATGTTTGTGTTTATTTAGTTTTATTTTTCAGTTCTCAAACCTCGATGTGTCGTTGGGGTCATAGGCAGCATCCCGCGTAAATGCCTTGCCTCCCTTGAACTGGTATCTCAACCCTATCTTGAAGACTTGCGAATTCCAGAAACCCTCCTGTTTCGACACGATGTTGTCATAATAATAAGTCGTGTTGTTCTTCCGGGAGTCGAACAGATCGGAAACCCCGAACGAAAGGGCCATATTCTTATCGTTATCCATATAATACTGCACACCCAGATCAAACACCGCAAATCCGTCGTTGTCGTATTGCAGTGTTTTGGACTTGAGTTTATAGTCCAAATAACCGTTGACGCTCAATCTCGGGAATATGGTGTAATCGATAAAGAAAGAGGAACTCGTCGCATAATGGCGCGTGCGCTCCGGCAACAAATTGAACCCGTTGCGGGGATTTGTGAACTTTCCGATCGTCGAATATATGCTTAATTGCCCGTAGATCCTATCATTCAAAAATTTGAACGGGATCCCCAAACTGATACTCAAGGTCTTTGCATCGATGCAATTCATATAGGAGTATTCCGTGATGCCGTCGGGTCTTTCCGTGGCTATTCGGGATATGCGGTTGGTGTCATAGACTCCCAAGATATTCAGGTAAGCAAGTTCAAAAAAACGATTGCTCAATCCGAAATTATAATATTGTCGGGGGGTCAGGTCGGGATTGCCGGTTTCGTATGCAAAATCGTTTAAATAGGTTGTCCCCGGCATCAAATACTCGTAGTTCGGGCGGATCAATCTGCCACTGCCGAGAACCAATGTGCCCGAATAAAAACCGGACGGCGTGTAATGAAGGAACAGAGAAGGGATAAAATTCCAATAATCATTGGATGATTCGAGTTTCCGGGTCTTGTTGCGAATATGAATATCGGTGTGTTCGGCCCTTAATCCGGCGTCTAAAGATAAAACATCCGAGAACTTATAGCGCAGGGTGAAATACATGCCGGCGATCTTTTCGTCTCCGTCGAAAAGCGTACCGGGAATACCATGATCGCCATTATGCAAATGATATGTCGCACCTCCGTCGAGATAGTTGAGATCGCCTTTTATCCCGGCTTCGAGAGTCATTTTCCTGTCGAAAAAACGTTGGGAGTAATCGATATTGACAACCTGTTGCATGGCTTTCTCCGTTGAAACCAGGTCGAACCCCAAATGCGGTTGGTCGTTTTGTGTGACGTCCTGTCCCTCTTCGCGCTCCATTTCGCCCCATATAAAACCATATGAGGCCGCCAGATCGAACGGCAGATTAGTCCCGCTTTTATAGCCGATATTGCCCGAAACCATATATCTCCCGAGATCCGACACGGAACGATATCGCTGCCGGGGGGCATCGGATAAAACTTGTGATCCGATATAAGAATCGTTTCCCTTGTTGTAAAAGAGAAATACATTAGCCGATAACCGCTGATCGTGCTTCATGTCTAATGAAACGTTGGCGTTATCCATCCATCGGTTCGTCGTCCTTGCCAACACGCCGGACCGGATACGCACACTATTCCTGTCGGTATGGAAAGTAGTGTCCCGGGAGTGTTGACGTTCGGGTGAATTGCCGTACGAAAGCGAGTTGTTGAAATAGAGATTATTCCGCTTTATCATCGTAAAGACATTCCCTTCCGCACCCCAATTTCCATGCTTGTCGACCGATCCGCCGACTTGCACACTGGTCCGGTGTCCGTTTTCTCTATTGCGAATGGTGATCAAATTGATCACCGAAGCGGTGGCGCCGTCGTATTTCGCGCCTTTGTTGGCAATCAGTTCCACATCTCTCAATGAGGCTGCGGGTAGCGACTCCAGATAGTCCGAGATATCCATTCCCTCTAATTTAGTGCCATCCACATAAACGGTTACGGACTGACCATACAGAGTCGGAGCGCCTCCGGCAATCCCTATGCCGGGAATCCTCTTGAGGATATCGGATACATTGTTCGTATCGTAGCCCGGTATATTTTCAAGGGCGACGGAAATGTTTCCATCATCCATCAAGTTGATCGTCTTGCGCCTGCCGGTAACCACAACCCCTTCGATCGTTAATGTTTCAGGTTCAAGACATACGATCAGCGTCGTGTCTGCCATTGCGGGGAGAGGAATCGATATCGTCTTGTATGATAAGTGGCTGATGTGAAGCAACACCGAATCACGCTTGTAACACGAGAGTTTGAATTTGCCGTCCGCGTCGGATGTCGTTCCCGCTATCTGCAAATTATCTGTCAAAGACGTTAAAACAGCAGATACGCCGGCAAGTCGATTAAGTTCATCGTCCAATATTTCTCCCGAAACAGTAATATTTTGCCCCATAGCCATAAAGGGCAAACATAGAAAGAGGATGATCGACGTCAACTTCATGCGTGTTTTCATGCCTGTTTTATTTAGGCTTTATATGACACACAAATAATATGTCACGTATTTTTACAAAACATGAATTCGCCTTTCGGCCCGCCCACAAGGCACTCAATGTTACTAACAAATATAATGAATTTTTCGGTTCCCGCAAATGTCCCCCCCCCTTTTTTTTGTGAAAATTGTTCCATGACTTTTCCTAAAATCCCCGCAATAAGCGGAAATAAGAACGGTTGCCAAGTCATTACCCAGTCCATTCGAAGTCTCATCTAACCATAAGACAACGCATTAAACTCTATTCACGACCTCTTGGAGGTTCAGACCTTATGGGTCACGAATTAGGCCATTCCGACCCGCTTTCGGTTGCTTTTTCCTGCCAGCCTCAAAAAAGAAAAATCCTTGTATATTAACGATATACAAGGATTTTTACCTTCTACTGCACTCTGTGTCCAGAGTGCCGGGAGCGGAAAACAACACTGAAAAATCCCCATTCACCCGAAGCGGAGATTTTTTGGTTATGTCCGAAAATTCGCTTACATTTCGTGGCGAGATCCTGCTTGACACACCCCGAGAACCTAATTTGAATAACCGATGAAAAAATTGATTATCAGCACAATGGCCTTATTTGCGTTGGTTGCCGGCGTACAGGCGCAAGAGGCGGCGGCCTGGGTGACGAGCCGGGCATGGGCACCGGCGGGATTTACGCTGAATGTCCATGAGGCAGTCAACGCACAGGAATTTTATGACCAGTATCGGAAGAACCGCGAGGTTTGGGATGCGATCTTCACGTTTATGCGCGACACGAGGCTCGACACGTTGTCGGTGGGCGAACGTCCGCTGAACGCCGAACTGGGCGACCGGTGCGTATTGCGGGTGACTGAGGGCGACACGAAGCCGATGCCGACTCAGGCGCCGTTGTTCGAACATCATAAGAAATATATCGACCTGCAATATAACCGGACGGGGAGCGAAGTGATCGCCTTTACGTGGCCGGGGTATGCGGTGGAGGTCTCGGAATACAATCCGGTGCGTGATGTGCAGTATTACACGGCGTTGGATATGGTTTACTACCGGAGTACGCCGGATTTGTTTTTCCTTTGTTTTCCGAGGGACTACCATATGCCGTCGTTGAATGACGGAGAGCAACAGCAGGTGAAGAAGTTGGTGGTGAAGATCGAATATGTGGAGTAAAGTCGGTACTGAGGAACGAAATCTTTCGGAGAAACCTTGTTTCGTTGGACTTGTTTCGCTTTAAAGGGCCTGTTCGCTCATATACCTCTGCGCGGCTTCGGCGCAGCGTTCTCCATCCATCGCCGCCGAAACGATCCCCCCCGCATAGCCCGCTCCCTCGGCCGACGGAAACAGTCCCTCGACCTGCGGATGCATCAATGTCGCGCTATCCCGCGGGATCCGCACGGGCGACGATGTCCGCGACTCCACCCCCAACAACACCGCCTCACCTGTCACGAATCCCCGCATTTTTTCTCCGAAAGAGGTCAGTCCTTCCCGCAACGACTTACCCAAAAACTCCGGCAACCATTGCCCGAAAGCCGTCGGCACGGCCCCCGGGTGGTAGGACATCGCCGGCAGATCGCGCGATGCTTTTCCGGAGATAAAATCAGTCAGCCGCTGCCCCGGAACAATCTGCCTCCCTCCGCCGCGGGCAAAGGCCGCCTGTTCCAATTCGCGTTGAAATTGCAAGCCCGCCAAAACGCCATATTGCGGCGCCAAATGCGCAAAATCTTCCAACCGCACCTCGGTCACGATGCCCGAATCAGCAAATCGCGAATGGCGTTCCGAAGGCGACATGCCATTGACGACCGCCTCGTCGGCCGCCGTCTTGGCCGGGACGATGAAGCCGCCGGGGCACATGCAGAACGAATAGACCCCGCGCCCACCGACCTGGCTCACCAGTGAATAGGCCGCCGCAGGCAGGTATTCGCCCCGCTCGGGCAAGTGGTACTGAATACGGTCGATCACCGCTTGGGGATGTTCTACCCGCAAACCCATCGCAAAGGCCTTGGGTTCGAGCATGATATTTTTTCGAACGAGTAATTCGTAGATGTCCCGCGCCGAATGGCCCGCAGCCAGAATCACGGCGCAGGCTTCGATCCGTTGTCCTTCGTTATAGGCTATGCCCGTGACTTTCCCCCCCTTCACAAAAATGTCTTCGACGCGGGCGCTGTGAAAGATTTGGCCGCCGCATGAGAGAACGCGTTCGCGCAGGGCGGAGATCACCCGCGGCAAGCGGTCGGTACCGATGTGGGGGTGGGCGTCATAGAGGATTTCCTCCTGCGCGCCGTGGTAATGGAGCACTTCGAGGATTTTTCGAAAATCGCCGCGTTTTTTTGACCGTGTAAACAGTTTACCGTCCGAAAAAGCTCCTGCCCCACCCTCGCCGAAGGCGTAGTTGGAATCGGGATCGACCGGGCCGTTGCGGTTGATGCGGGCCACGTCTTTCTTCCGGGCCGAGACGTCTTTACCGCGTTCCAGAACGATGGGCCGGAAACCAAGCTCGATCAAGCGCAGAGCAGCAAAGAGGCCTGCCGGTCCCGCTCCGACGACGATCACGGACGGACGGCCCGTCACATCGGAATATTCAAAATGGATTTCGGCCGGCTTCCCTTCGGAATCCACGAAGACTTCGAGGCCGAGATTGACTTTGATGTTGCGGCTGCGGGCGTCGACCGAGCGGTGAATGATGCGCGCCAAGGCGATCCGGTCTTCTCGGATACCGAGTTTGCGTGCGGCCAACGGCAGATAGACCCGTTCATCCGCCGCCTCGCGCGGCGAAAGCACTAATTGGACGACGGCCGGCATCAAAACAGGATTTTGTGTTCGGGACACTCTTCGGCCAACCGTTCGATGAAGGCGTTGCGCATCTTGTCGGGCAACGCCACATGGATCGTATCGAACGCCGTGAAATTGAAAAACTCTTCCAACAAGACATAAACGAAACGCATCCCCTCAAGCGAAAGCATCGCGTGGCCGGTGGCCTGTTCGAAAAATTCGTTGCGGACGACGAGGTCGAACGAGGGACGCAGTTCGATGCCATATTCGGCCAGTTTGTCGCGCAGCATATTGAGTTCGGAATAACCGTAACAGTTGCCGGCATGGATTTTCTGACCGGGGTTGATCAGGGACATCACCCGGCCTTCGGTCAGCCAACCTTCGAAAGTGACCATCGGCAGGCCGATCGTGCCGATTCCCTCGCGGATACAGTCGTGGATGTGGGCCAGGATGTCACCACTCCCTTGGTAGCGGGCCGGGAAAACCGACATGGCCGCCGAGGAAGTTTCCCACCCCACCATCTTGCAGCAAGGCAGGACGATGCCCCGGTCGCGACGGCCGGATTTTTCGGCAACCGGATTATTGTAAAGTTCGTTGAAAGCATCGCAAGCCAACACAGCGGCCCGTAGCGACGTGGCACGAATGGCGGCCGAACGTTGTGTGACACTGATCGCGTAGGCGTTTTTCTGTCCTCGGCCGGCGACGGGCAATTCGGAAAGTTCGCAGACGATCTCGATCTCGATCTCGACGCTCTTTTTCGTACGTGCCGCGGGCGACAGGTCGATCCCGCGGACCTCCATTCCATCGGAAAGCAGGACGGTCAGCCGTGGGTCACCGGTAAGCCGCACCCCCTCGGAAAGCGAAAATACACCCGGATGGCGCTCCGCCACCTGCGGGCGAAACGGGACGGAAACTCCCCCCGACTGGGCGCAAACCCACGCCGGAAGCACAAGCAGAAAAAGAAGCAGCGAAAAAATTCGTCGTGTCATGCGGACAAAAATAACCCTTTGTTTTGAAAACCGGGACTTCGGGCCCACAGAAAGTGTGAAAATTCCGAAAAAAATCGTTATTTTTACACCCGCTTAATCCCATCGCCCCCGACCGGTATGAAAAAAGTCGTTTTGATCCCGACCTACAACGAAATCGAAAACATCGAGGCGATCCTGCGCAAAGTGACGTCGCTCGAAGGAGATTTCGAAGTGTTGGTGATCGATGACGGGTCGCCCGACGGGACGGCCGCGGCCGTCCGAAACGTGCAGTCGGAGTTCCCGCAGCGGATCCACCTGCTCGAACGCAGCGGCAAACTGGGACTGGGAACGGCCTACATCGCCGGATTTCGTTGGGCGTTGGAACGCAGCTACGACTATATTTTCGAGATGGACGCCGATTTTTCGCACAACCCCGACGACCTGGTGCGGCTCTTCCGCGCTGCCGTCGAAAAGCAGGCGGGACTGGTGATCGGATCGCGTTATGTGTGCGGGGTGAATGTGGTCAACTGGCCGATGTCGCGGGTGATCATGTCCTACTATGCCTCGGTCTATGTGCGGGTCGCTACCCGAATGCCCGTGCGCGACGCCACGGCGGGATTTGTCTGCTATTCGCACAAGGCGTTGGCGGCACTCGATTTCGACCGCATCCGGATGAAAGGCTACGGGTTCCAGATCGAGATGAAATACACCGTCTGGCGGCTCGGCTTCCCGATCGCCGAGGTGCCGATTATCTTCACCGACCGCACGTCAGGCACTTCGAAGATGAGCAGCGGTATTTTCGGCGAAGCGTTCTGGGGCGTGATGCGGCTGCGATTCAAAAAGATCCGTAAAAAAGCGGCCGGGAACTAAAGCCGTGCTTACGGTAAAAAAGAAACGTGTCGGGAAAATCATTGCCGGGGCGATGGTCGCAAGGGATTATGTTTCGCATTGCCACGAGATTGTCGCCAACGGTATCGAAACCGCGATTGTCAAAATACCGGGCCGGCTTCGGTCAGGCCCGTAGCCGGGTGGCGGCCCGGCCGCCCTCACAAAAGACGAACAACGACAGGCGACAAGCAACGCCATCCTTACTTTTATTGCAGAATTACAGATGCAAGCCGCTGAATTTTTAGACCTTTTCCGTCAGGAAAAATCATATCGAGAGCTACTTAAGAACTTCGGTTGTAAGTCGATCGAAGTACGGGGGTGTGTCGGGTCGATGACCGCAGTGGTGTGTGCCAACACAGCACGTGACCGCGAGGGGGTGCATCTGTTGGTGGCCGACGACCGCGACACGGCGGCTTACCTGTATAACGACCTCTACCGTCTGTTTCCGTCCGGGGAGAGCGATGGGGAGCGGGTACTGTTCTTCCCCACCGCATGGAAACGCTCGATCGAATATCGCAAGGAAGACCCGGCTGGCGTGGTGCAACGCACGGCCGTGCTCGCCGCACTGGAACATTTTTCGAGCGAAAGATTTTTGATCGTTTGCACCTATCCCGAGGCGATCCTTGAAAAGGTGGCCGATCCGGGCCTGCTGCAAAAAAATACGCTGACGCTGCACACGGGAGAAAAAGTGTCACCCGATTTCGTGGCCGAATCGTTGGCCGGGGCGGGGTTCGGTAAGGTGGACTTTGTCTATGAACCGGGGCAGTATTCGTGGCGCGGGGGGATTATCGACCTCTTTTCGTTTGCCGACAACAAGCCTTCCCGGGTGGACTTTTTTGGCGACGAGGTCGATTCGATCCGCACGTTCGATATCGCGTCGCAACTGTCGCAGGCGCGGGTCGAGCGAATCGAGATCGTTCCCGACCTGCGGGGAGGAACAGGTGAGCGGGTGTCGTTGGTCAGGTTTATGGAAAGGACTGTGGGCGGGGCGACCGTCTGGTTTTCCGACCCGGGCCATCTGTTGCAGCGCATGGGCGAGGTGCGCGTCAAATTGTTCAACGACCGCGCCACCCGGGGCGAAGATCTCGCCGGGGTCGAGGCCGAGATCGTTTCGCGCACGGCGTTGGTCGAAGAACTCGGGGCACACCGCGTCGTGACGTTCCACGGCGGTTTTCCGTCAAGGCCCGCCGAAGTTGTTGCCGCATTCGAAACGGTGCCTCAACCGGCGTTCAACAAAGAGTATAAACTACTGGGCGAAAATCTGATGCAGTCAGCCGAGGCAGGGTATCGCACCTGCATCCTCACCGAGAACAAGGTGCAGTTAGAGCGCCTCGAAAGCATTTTTCACTCGATCGGACAAAAAGAAGTGTCATTCGAAGGATTGCCGCTCGACCTCCACGCCGGATTTACGGACCACGCGCTACAGATCAACTTTTACACCGACCACCAGATCTTTAACAGATACCACAGGTATACCCTTCACAAACAAATCGACAGGAGCGAAGCGCTTACGATCCAGGAACTTAACGCGCTGCAAGTCGGCGATTACGTGGTGCACATCGACCATGGCGTGGGGCGCTTCGGCGGTTTGGTACGGACGGTCGAGGGGGGGAAGACCATCGAATCCATCAAGCTCGTCTACCGCGACAACGACGTGTTGTTAGTCAACGTCCACGCTCTGCATCGCATTTCGAAATACAAGGACAAGGAGGCCGAGCCGCCCAAGATCTACAAACTCGGCAGCGGTGCCTGGCAGAAATTGAAAAACGCCACCAAGCACCGTGTCAAGGAAATCGCCCGCGAACTGATCGCCCTCTATGCCAAACGCAAGATGAGCAAAGGTTTTGCGTTTTCACCGGATAATTACATGCAATATGAGTTGGAGGCGTCGTTCATGTACGAGGACACCCCCGACCAACAGAAGGCGACCATGGCGGTCAAGGCCGATATGGAGGCCGACACGCCGATGGACCGTCTGGTGTGCGGCGACGTGGGTTTTGGCAAGACCGAGGTGGCGATGCGCGCCGCGTTCAAAGCCGTTGTCGATGGCAAGCAGGTGGCGGTACTCGTGCCGACGACCATGCTTTCGCTGCAGCACTACCGCACATTCTCAAAGCGGTTCAAGGAATTTCCCGTACGGGTCGAACTGTTGAGCCGCGCCAAATCCGGCAAACAAGTCGCCGAAATCCTGAAGGATCTCAAAGACGGAAAGATCGACATCCTGATCGGCACCCACAAGATGCTCGGCAAGGGGAGCGAATTCAAAGACCTCGGTCTGTTGGTCATCGACGAAGAGCAGAAATTCGGCGTATCGAGCAAGGAAAGGTTGCGCCGGATGCGCGAAAACGTCGACACGCTCACGCTCACCGCCACGCCCATCCCCCGCACGTTGCAGTTTTCGCTGATGGGGTCGCGCGACATGTCGGTCATCGCCACCCCGCCGCCCAACCGACAGCCGATCGCCACCGAGGTGCATCCGTTTAACGAAGAGATCATCGGCGAGGCGATAGAAGCCGAAATGGCGCGCGGCGGGCAGGTTTACTTTGTGCACAACCGCGTTCACGACATTTCGGCGTTACGCGATAAGATCCAACGGATTGCGCCCCGGGCCCGCATCGCCGTGGGCCACGGGCAAATGAAGCCCGAAGAGTTGGAGAGGATCATGATGGATTTCATCTACGGCGAGTATGACGTGCTGTTGGCCACGACGATCATCGAGTCGGGGATCGATATCTCGAATGCCAACACGATGATTATCGACAATGCTCAGAACTTCGGATTGAGCGACCTGCACCAATTACGCGGCCGTGTAGGGCGGTCCAATCGCAAGGCGTTCTGTTATTTGCTTATTCCCGGGGCAGAGTCCATCACGGGCGACGCCCGGCGGCGGTTGCGCGCGATCGAGGAATTTTCAGATCTGGGCGCGGGGTTCAACATTGCCATGCAAGACCTCGACATCCGCGGGGCGGGCAACGTCATCGGGGCCGAGCAGAGCGGATTTATCGCCGACATTGGTTTCGAGGCCTATCAAAAAATCCTCGACGAGGCGATCCGCGAATTGCGTGAAGAGCAGTACGAAAAGACGGCTGCCACGGAAATCCCGGTCGAAAGCTCCGCAGCAGAAAGCGGGGCGGCGATTGCCCCGGCTGCCTTCGGAGCCGGAACGGACTATGTGGCCGACTGCCAGATCGAAACACAAGCCGAAGCTTATCTGCCCGACACATATATCGGTAATTCTACGGAAAAACTGCGCCTCTATCGCGAACTGGATAATATCACCGATGAGGAAAACCTCAAAAAATACGAGTACCGGCTCGTGGATCGCTTCGGAACGCCCCCCGAGCCGGTACTCGAACTGTTCAATATCCTGCGGCTGAGATGGACTTGCATCCGCCTGGGCTTCGAAAAACTGATCCAGAAAAACGGGCTGATGATCCTGCATTTCGTCGGTAACCCGTCATCGGCCTACTACAAGACGCCGCTTTTCGCCGGCATCCTGAAGACGGTCACGCGTAACGAAGCGAAATTTTTACTCAAGCAACACAATAATCGGCTGCAATTGACAGTTAGAAGTATTAAGGGAAGCGGCGAGGCGATCGACGCCCTTGAGCGGCTACTCGAACAAAGCGCGAAAGGATGACGGCGAAGGCCCCCCCTTCCAATCCAAGATAAGGCCACTATGACAAACCTGGCAATCGACATCGGGAACACGCTTGTCAAAACCGCCCTTTTCGAACGGGGGCAGGTGGTCGACATTTTTAAGAGCGACGAACTGACCGTCGATTTTCTTGAAAGAACGATTTTTCCACACCATCCCGACATCGAAAACGGGATCATGATCTCGACCCGCGGTCCGGTACCCGAGGTGGAACGCTACCTGGCCAACCGGCTGAAGCGCTTCGTTCGCTTCGACCATACGACACCGATACCGATCAAAAACCTGTATGAAACACCCGAAACCCTCGGCCCCGACCGTTTGGCCGCCGCTGTGGGCGCTGCCGCCGTCGACCCGGGAAGCAACGTGTTGGTCGTCGATTTCGGCACGGCGATCACCATCGACTTCATCACCGCCGACGGCAAATTCCTGGGCGGAAACATTTCACCGGGGGCCGGAGCGCGTTTTAAGGCCTTACACCAATTTACAGGGAAACTCCCGCTACTCGAACTTTCCGAAGAAACCCAACTCCTCGGGAAAACCTCTCATCATGCCATCATCAGCGGCGTAATCAACGGAATTATTTATGAAATAGATGGTTACATCGAACGATTACGAAAAGATTTCGGTAATTTTAAAATTATTTTTACGGGCGGCGACGGAATTTTCTTTGCCAAACGATTTAAAAATCCCATATTTGCAACTTATGACTTAGTTGTTTACGGGCTAAACCAGATTCTGGAGCATAATGTTTAAAAAAATAATCGTCCTCATCCCCGCGTTTTTATTGGCCGCTGCGTCTGCCCCGGCACAGAACGGCAGCGTCAACACGTTTAACCCGTACACGTTCTACGGACTGGGCGATCTTGAAAATCCCGGCACCGCGATCAACCGCTCGATGGGCGGCATCGGCGTGGCGATGAACAACTCGTTTGACATCAACGTGATCAACCCGGCCGCCTACGGCAATATTCCCCAGAAATCGTTCCTGTTTGACTTCGGGCTCTCGGGACGTAATGATTTCCTGAAGACCGCCGCCAAATCGACGGTCCACAACAACTTCGACATCAGTGATATCGCTGTCAGTTTCCCGCTCGCCAAAGGCGTCGGGTTCGCCTTGAGCGTCACGCCGGTCAGCAGCGTCGGCTACCGCACCTACATCGAAGAACGCGACCCGGATATCATCACCGACCTGGGCCATGTGACCTACGACTACACCGGCGAAGGCGGCCTCGCCCAATACAAGGCCGGGGTGGGTGTGAAAATGTCCGAACGACTCTCGTTGGGCGCCGACCTGGTGCTTTACCACGGCAACATCGACCGCACCTACTCTTCGACGATCACCCCGCTGCTCACGAACGAGAGTGTCAACAATATGATGGTCGTCAACAATGAGCGCCTTACCAAACTGCTCTTTATCGGCGGGGTCCAGTATGACCTGGTGCACAACCCGAAGCGGATGCTCACCCTCGGAGCCACCATCCAACCCGAAGCCACGATCAGCAACCGGATCAGCAAAAATATCTCGATCAGCGGCAGCACCGACTCGATTTACAGCAAGACCGTGCGGCAGAGCCTCAGGGTGCCGATGAAAATCACTGCCGGATTCTATTACCAGACCGCCAAATTCGGATTCGGGGCCGACTATTCGACCCAAGACTGGACCGGAGCTTTCACGATTCCGGCGATCGATCGGATGACCCTAACCCGATCGAACAGCTACAGCGTGGGAATGCAATACACCCCCAACGCGATCGAGGTGCACAACCGCCTCAACCGTTGGACTTACCGCGCCGGGTTCCGCTACGCCGACTATTATCTGGTCAAGAACGGCCACGCCATCAACGAAACGGGCGTGACGGTCGGGCTCGGGATTCCTCTCAAGATGGGATATCCGTCGGAAGTGAGCGTGGGCCTCGAAGTGGGCACCCGCGGAGCGACCGATTACGGACTGGTTAAAGACGACTATTTCCGGGTATCGCTCGGATTCACTTTCTTCGGCGACGACTCCTGGTTCTTCAAACGCAAATTCTTTTAGAAACCTAAAACCCAACTGCCATAAACAACCGATTATGAAAACCGTAAGAAAACTTTTAATTGGAATCCTGGCCATGGTGGCACTCGCCACGACAGCCCGCGCCCAGAATGGCTATCTGCAAGACCCGAGGTATGGGGCCACTCCCGAAGAACGCCATGAAAACGCACTGATGCTGAATTATTTTGACGACGCAAGAAAGGCAAACCGTTACGACTTGGCCACAAGCTATCTCCACAAGTTGATAGAACGCAACGTTTCGGCGTCGCAAAACCTCTTTATCAACGGGGCTAATATTTACAAGACCAAGATATCGACTAGCAAATCGGTAGAGGAAAAAAACGCCTACGTCGACACGCTGATGACGATCTATGACGCCCGTGCCAAACACTTCGGCGACAATGCCACCCGCGGGCGCGACTACATCCTGGCTCAGAAGGCTAACGACTACGCTTCGTACCGTCCGGCCGACGTCGAGAACGTCCTCAAGCTCTACCGGGAAGCCATCGCGGCAGGCGGCGA
>JAITVB010000116.1 GCA_031286025.1 Rikenellaceae bacterium | reverse complement strand
TTTCGGAAAACGGCGTGCGATCCTGCATTCTTTTTTGTATCTTGTCTCCCAAATAAACCTAACCCAACCTGACTATGAAATCAATCCGCGCCCTGTTGCTCGCGGCAGCCTTGCTCACTTTCGGAAAAGCGGCTTCGGCTCAGACCGAGTATAATGTGCTTTCGTTCGCCCAGAACGAGATGTATTACCGTTATCTGGTTCACCGGATGTATGTTCAGTATGGGCCTCGCGATAGCGTTTTCCATACCCCCGTAACTCTTGAAAAGGCCAGGGCTTACAGCGCCCGCGCCAAGCAGGGCTACCTTGACATTCTGGGTGCGATGCCCGAAAAAACGCCGCTCAACGCCAAGGTGACCGCGACCTACGATATGGGTAGCTTTATGATGGAAAACATCCTTTACGAAAGTTCGCCCGACCGTCACGTGACGGCGACGCTCTACCGCCCGAAAAAGGCCGGGAAATATCCTGCC
Source organism: Rikenellaceae bacterium (assembly GCA_031286025.1). Taxonomy (GTDB): domain Bacteria; phylum Bacteroidota; class Bacteroidia; order Bacteroidales; family Rikenellaceae; genus JAITVB01. Next base: position 4,751 of record JAITVB010000116.1, on the reverse strand, counting down.
GTGGTGGTGCTGTGCGGCCACGGACCGATGGGCAAGAACTCGGTCGGCGAACAGAACAGCGGTGCGCTTTACACGGCCAACGGAATGATCATGATGTGTATCGATCCCGTGTCGCAAGGCGAACGGATGCAGTTGATCGACGCCCATGGCAATCCGCAGGCCCGCGGCGGCACGACCGAACATACGCTTCTCAACACGAACTCGATCCTGCTCGGGCAAGGCACTGTGAAGGACGAACTGTGGGATAACACCCGCGGGATCGATTATCTCGTTTCGCGTCCCGAAGTCGATGAGAACCGCATCGGTTGTTTCGGCTTTTCGGGCGGGGGAACGCAATCGTGCTACCTTCTCTCCTATGACGACCGTGTGAAAGCGGCCGGTGTGGGCGGATTCTTCACCCAACGCCGCCGTGCGATCGAAACCGGAGGGGCGGCCGACGGTTGCCAACATATTCCCGGCGAAGGGGCCGCGTTGCTCGAAGAGGCCGATTTCATTGCCGCTGTCGCGCCGAAACCGGTGGCCATCATCGGCGGCAACTACGACATCGTCGACCGCATCGGCGCCGAGGTGTCTTACCGCGAATTGCAGAACCTTTACAACGCCTATGGCAAGAGGGAACAGATCACAATGTATTTCGGCGACGACGGCCACGTCTACCCGACGGACAAGCGGGAGGTGATGATGAACTGGTTCTTGAAATACCTGGTCGGTGGCAACCGGACGTTAGTGGCAGGCCACGCCTTCACCCCGGTCGACGTGGCGAAGATGAACGTCACCACGACCGGTAACCTGAGCCAGTTCTATGCTAGCGAAATGTTTATCCCGAAGCGTAACGAGGCCCTTTGGACGAAGGCAGCCCCGACTCGTACCGCCTTTGCCGGCAAGCCGGTGGCTGAGCAGCAGCGGATCGTGCGTAATACCGCCCGTATCGCGCCGTTGGCACCGATCCGTCCCGAGTCGGTGCGTAGCACGCTGTCGGGCGGCAACTACAAGATCGAGAAACTGATCATCCACGCTGAGGACGAAACGCCGATTCCGTGCCTGGTCTTCGTCCCTAATCAGATCAAGGCCGATGCGCCGGTGGTCATTTTTACCCACGACGAAGGCAAGGCCAAGTTTGCTGCCGGCACGTATGAACTCGACCTGATGGCCTCAGGAGGCAGCATCGTCATCGCCGCCGACCTGCGCGGCTTGGGCGAAACGACCGATAAGCTGGCGCCCGACGGACGTCCGTTGTCCCGCAACGACCTCAAATACTATAACTCGGAATATACCAATGCGATGGTGGCGCTGCACCTCGGTGAATCGGTCGTGGCGCAGCGGGCCAAAGACCTTCTGATGTTGATCGAGTATGCGTCGGCCGAACTACGGTTCAAGGGCCATCCGATCACGATCGAGGCTTACGGCAAATGCGTGGCACCGGCCCTGCATGCCGCGATCCTCGATACCCGGGTGGGGACGATGAAGCTCAAAACCACCGTGCCGAGTTGGAAAGTGATTCTCGACAACCCGACGATGTGGGAAACGATCAGCTATATCGTGCCGGGGGCGGCCCTGCAGTATGATTTGCCCGATCTGGTGACTGCGCTCAAAAATCGCAAGGTAGATGTGACGGTCGACCGGTAGAAGATAAGCTTCTCTCCGCTAACGGGCGGAGAGAACCCGTTAAGGCTTCATGCAGCCTTTGGGCCAACGGTGCAAAAAAAAAATCCGAGAAAACTTTGTTTTCCCGGACGACTTTGAGAGAATGACTTTAAACATAATTGATATGAAAAAAACACTTTTTTTTGTGGTGACGATGGTCTTGGCCATCACCCTCCGTGCCCAGGACAAGGCCTATGACAGGTACTACGAAGGACTCCCCTTCAAAATGAACAAAGTAATACAGCCCTCTTTTCCCGACAACACAGAGAACATTACCGCCCACGGCGGCGTAGGCGACGGCCTCGCCTCAAACACCGCCGCCTTTGCCAAAGCCATCGACGCCCTCGCGACCAAAGGTGGCGGCAAACTCGTCGTATCCCGCGGTATCTGGATCACCGGCCCCATCATCCTCAAAGACAATATCAACCTCCACCTCGATGCCGGCGCCCTGATCCTCTTCAGCGACGATCTTGACGAATACCCCCTGATCGAAACCAACTTCGAAGGTTGGAAAGCGATCAAAGCCACCTCGCCCATCACGGCTAAGGGGGCGAAAAACATCGCCATCACCGGCGACGGTACCATCGACGGCAACGGCGACGCCTGGCGCCCGGTGAAAAAGGAAAAAATGACCAATAACCAGTGGAATCAACTCCTGCGCAGCGGCGGTTCGGTCAACGCCCAAGGCAACATGTGGTTCCCGACAGACGGAGCCCGCGATACCTACGCCCGTGTCGACGGCGGTGGACGTCCCACCGAACTGAGCCAACTCACTCCGGCCCAACAGAACGCCAACAAAGCGTATTATCGCCCCGTGATGGTGAGCCTGATCGAGTGCAGGAACATCCTGCTGCAGGGCGTTACCTTCCAGAATTCGCCCGCATGGAACGTACACCCGCTGATGTGCGAAAACCTAACCCTCGACAACGTAAAGATCCGCAACCCGTGGTACTCGCAGAACGGTGACGGTCTCGACGCCGAATCATGTTCGGGTGTGTTGGTGGTGAACAGCAGTTTCGACGTGGGCGACGACGCCATCTGCGTCAAATCGGGCAAAGATCAGGAAGGGCGCGATCGCGGCATGCCGACCAAGAACATGATCATCGACAACTGCATCGTCTACCACGGCCACGGTGGCTTCGTGATCGGCAGCGAAATGTCGGGCGGCGTGAACAACGTGTGGGTGCGCAACTGTACCTTCATGGGCACCGACGTCGGCCTGCGTTTTAAAACCACTCGCGGACGCGGCGGTCTGGTCGAAAACATCTGGATCGAAAACATCGACATGACCGACATCCCGACCCAAGCCGTCCTTTTCGACCTTTACTACGGCCAACGTAGCGCTACCGTTCCTGAAGTGAGCGAAGGCACTCCACAGTTCCGCAACATCTTCATGAAGAACATCACTTGTCGCGGTGCCGCTACGGCCATGCTTTTCAACGGCTTGCCCGAAATGAACGTCAAGAACGTGAGCGTCGAGAACGCCGTGATCCGGAGCAACGCCGGGATTGTGATGAACGACTCGGACGGCGTTACGTTCAAGAATGTGACCGTCTTGCCGAAACAGGGCCCGGTATTGAGGATCAATAACTCGAAAAACGTTGATGCCACCGGCCTAAAGGTTGCTCCCGGCTCACAAGATCCGTTTGTGGTTGAAGGCTCGCTGACGATCAATGTGAAACTGCCGAAATAATTTTTTACAACACCAACCCAACCCCACTAAAAATAAAACGATGAAAAAACTAACCCTGGCATTGGTGCTGGTTGCCTCGGCGGCGCTGGCCCTGACTTCCTGCAAGCAGAAACTGTTGGTTGACGACAAGCTTCCGTGGTCGGAACGCATCGCTCGCTCGGAGATGATCCGCAACCCTGATCCCTCGCGCCTCGACTTTGTCGATTCGAAGAAATGGAATTATACCAACGGCCTCGTTTGTGAAGCTTTTATGGGCCTCTACGACCGCACGGGCAACGACACCTACTTCAACTATGCGAAGTCCTATGCCGACACGCTGATCGATGCCAACGGCCAGGTTTACGGCTACCGCCTGAGCAACTACAATCTCGACCATGTGAAACCGGGCAAGTTCCTCTTCGCGTTGTATGATAAGACGCAGGATCCGCGCTACAAAACGGTGCTCGACACCCTGCGTTCGCAGTTGCGCTCGCAACCCCGCACCACTCAGGGCGGGTTCTGGCATAAGCAGATTTATCCCATGCAGATGTGGCTCGACGGCGTCTATATGGGCGATCCGCTCTATGCCGAGTATATCCGGCGTTGGGGCGACCCGTCGGAATTCGACGACGTGTTCACCCAATTTTTTGTGATTGCCGAACGCACTTACGACCCGAAGAACGGTCTCTATCGCCATGCCTTCGACGACTCGCCCGCGGGCAGGAAGATGGATTGGGCCGATCCGGTGACCGGCCAGTCCGAACACGTGTGGGGACGCGGCCTGGGGTGGTATTATATGGCTGTTGTCGACGTATTGGATTACATTCCGGAAGACCAACCCAAGCGCGACAGCCTGATCCGCCTATTCAACAAGATCACCGATGTGTTGGTGCGCGAGCAGGATCCCGAAACGGGCGGTTGGTGGCAGGTGATGGATCTGCCCGGTGAATATGGCAACTATATTGAAACGACCGGCACCTCGATGTTTGCCTATGGCATGCTCAAGGGCGTACGCAAGGGCTACCTCGCCCAATCGTATCTCACGCCGGCGATGAAAGCTTACAACGGCCTGCTTGAAAAATTCGTGACGGTTGACGAACAGGGCCTCGTGTCGCTCACCAAATGTTGCGCCGGTGCGGGTCTGGGCGGAAATCCCTACCGCGACGGGACGTTCAACTACTACATCAACACGACCGTCCGCGACAACGATGCCAAAGGCATAGGCCCCTTGATCATGGCCGCTCTTGAGGTCGAGGCGCTTCCGTAGGCTTCGCATGGCGAAGCGCGGGGAGAGTCGGAAGGAAAATCCGCCACACCCTCTCTGCAACAGCGAATGGATTCAGAGTCAAAAAGACAGAGATTTTTTCTGCCGCTAACAGCAAGATATTGTGTTGAAGTTCGCTGAAAAACAACCAAACACCATACGGCCGGGGGA
>JAITVB010000091.1 GCA_031286025.1 Rikenellaceae bacterium | reverse complement strand
TTCCTTGCCTTGGGAGGTCACCGTGATCTGCAATTTCTTAAAACTCGGAAATTCTTGCATGCCGCTGAAGTAGTAGGCGAATTTCCCAAACGTATGTTTCAGACGGGTGGGTGTTTTCTGGGAAACGTCCGTAAACAGGCCGCAACTGAAAACGTTGACGAAATAGAGGTCGTTGACGCGGGCGAGGTCGATTTCGCGCATTTCGCCGCTCAGGATCGCGCGACAGGCGGTCGGGATGCTGTCGGGCATCCCCAACAGGCCGGCGAAGTCGTTGGCCGTGCCGGCGGGCAACACCGCAATCGGCGTTTTTATACCCTTCGTCTGCAGAACGTTGACCACATAGTTGATCGTGCCGTCACCGCCGGCGATAAGCAGGTGATGGCAAAAATTTTCGATGTCGTCCACCATCGTTTCCGCCTCGTCCTTGTCGAAAGTGAGCCGATATGGGATCAGGCTGTAACCACGCTTCTGGTAGATGGAAACGATCTGGTCAAGCGCGTGCCCGAACCGGCCATTGCCCGAAGAGGCGTTGTAGATGAATTTTACAAATCTCATATCTCCGGATTGTCAGATATGGAAAGGTTCGGAGTCGAATAGGCCCGGAATCGGTTGTCCTGGTCGACATAAATCAGATAGGCGTCGAGGTCGGTCCGTGTGGAGAGGAATTCCTTGCTTTTTTCCAACCCGATCAGCATCAGCATCGTGCCGTAGGCGTCGGCCAACGTGGCATCGTTGGCCACGACCGTAGCCGAAAGCAGGTTGCTGATTACCGGTTCGCCCGTCAGGGCGTTGATGGTGTGGACGATTTTCCGGCCTGACGCATCGGTGTGAAATTTCCGGTAATTGCCTGATGTGGCCAGTCCCCGGCCGGACAACTCAATAATCACCTGAAGATCCCGACCGGGGATGTTGTTGCCTTCCGCCGGCTTGTCGATCCCCACCTTCCAGGGTTTGTTCTCTCCATTGAGCCCTTTACAGAAAACCTCGCCACCCATTTCGACGAGGTATTCGGTATAGCCGAGGCTCTCAAGCCACGCGGCTGCATAATCGACCGTATAGCCCTGGGCGATCGAATTGAGGTCGATCTGCACCCCCGGATTCTCTTTGATCAGGCGGTCGCCTTCGAGGCCGATCTTTTGGTAACCGACAAACTGCATCAGCGAGTCGATGACGGGCTTTGCCGCCGCGTTGTCCCCGGCAAAGCCGTAGGCGGCGGTTACGGGTTTGATCGTGATGTCGTATATCCCGCCACTCTCGGTACTGGTCTTCCGGGCTTCCTCGATGCAGGTGCCGATGTGGCGGTCGATCCGGTCGGTTTCGTTGCGGTTGATCCGGCTCAGCAGCGAATTTTCGTCAAAGAGCGACAGCGAGTTTCCGATCTCCGCAAAGAGGCTATCGAAGCCTGGTTTGAGGTCGGGAATCTCGGAGCCTTTGACCACGATGTGGTAGGTAGTCCCCTGCGTAAACCCGTCGAAAGCGGTGGTGTTTACCGGTTTTTGTTTCGTTTTGCACCCCGCCAACAGCAGGAACGGGATGGCCAGACATAGCCCCCGGGTGAAATATTTCGTCATAGCGTTTTGGATTGTCCCGATACTTTTAAACGTACATGCGGACGCCCTTTCGTCCATTTGGGAAAGAGCGTTCAAAATTACGGGAATCCCTTCAATTGTCCAAATAAACGACTATCTTTGTTCCGATCAAAGGAAGACGGGGGTGCCCGATCGGGCCGGCCGGCGAAAGCGGACAGGACGTTGCATAAAACGGACGTCATGTCGTTTCGGAGGTCGCAACGATTTGGACTGAGATCATACCCCGAGAGAAAAAACGTTTCTCAGGAACCTGACGCGGGTCATGCCGCCGTAGGGATTTCTCCGGATTTTTCGTCGATGGGCCTGCCGCCTTCCTTGTCAGAGTCACCGATCTTAACGACAAGGGGAACATGAAAATCTATGTAAACGACGAAATTATCGTCACGCAGGCCGAGAACCTTCAACAACTGGTCACCGAATTGTCGCTCGACACCCGAGGGATGGCCTTGGCCATTGGCGCGCGTGTCGTGCCGCGCGGCGCGTGGGAACAGACGCCGCTCGAAGAAGACGTGCGCATAACCCTGATCCGCGCCACTCGCGGCGGCTGATTTTTTTCGTTTTTTAATCCGCAGGATTATGAAACTGTTTGCAGCGCCGATCCTTGTTACGTTGCCGGATATTTTTCCGAACGAGCCCGAGGCCTTCCGTGCCCTGACGCAAGCCGGAGCCGGAATCATCCACGTGCGAAAGCCGCAGGCGAGCGAAAGCGCGCTGACCGGCCTTTTGCGAGAAGTGTCGGGCAAGGGGCATTGCGGGACACTGACCCTGCATCACCATTTGCCGTTGGCCGTTCAATACGGCCTCGGAGGGGTCCACCTGCGCGGAGTTGACTGGGCGGCTGTGCCGCACGGTTTCCGAAAAAGTGCTTCGTGCCATGCCTGGAATGAGGTTGCGGCGCTTGCGGGAAAGGCCGACTATGTTTTCCTGAGCCCGGTTTTCGATTCGATTTCGAAGCCCGGTTATTCGTCGGGATTCGAACGGCGAGACCTTTTCGAAAAGTTAAAACAGAAAGTGCGGCCGCCGGTGGTGGCTCTGGGAGGAGTTACGCCCGAGCGCGTTTCGGAAATTTGCCGGATGGGGTTCGACGGCGTGGCGGCGCTCGGAAGTGTGTGGGTGTGCGAGGATGGGAAGATCGAGATTACGAAAACCGTGAAAAATTACGAAAAATTAAGTATGGAATGGGAACGGTGCAACGCCCGGCGATAGCTCCGCTGCTGTTGGTCACCCAACGCCCGGAGCAGGGAGCGATCCTGGCCGAAGCCCGGGCCTTTTTCGAAGGCGGTGGGCGATGGGTGCAGCTGCGGATGAAAGAGGCGGCGGCGGAAGAGATCGTGCGGGTGGCCGAGGCTTTACGGAAATTGTGCGGGGATTACGACGCCATATTGAGCATTAACGATAACCCGCAGGTTGCCAAAAGAGTGGGGGCCCACGGCGTGCATCTGGGGCGGAACGATACGCCGCCCGCCGAAGCCCGTGCCCTGCTCGGCCAGGCGGCGTTGATCGGGGCGACGGCCAACACGGCTGAAGATGTCAGGCGGCTGTCGTCGATCGATATCGACTACATCGGCTTGGGGCCTTACCGGTTTACAACGACCAAAAAGGGGTTAAGTCCTGTGTTGGGCATCGCCGGTTACGAAGCGATCTTGGCCGGAACGGCCTCTTTGCCCTTTCTGAAGCCGATCCTGGCCATTGGCGGTATCGGGCCGGATGATATCCCTCTGTTGCAAGCGGTCGGGATCGAAAGATTTGCCGTTTCGGGGGCGATCGCCAACGCCTCCTGCCCCACGGCGGCTACGGCTGAGTTTTTGGAAAAAATTATACGAAGAAAATGAAAGAATTGATGATTGCGGGGCGTGCCTTCACCTC
>JAITVB010000107.1 GCA_031286025.1 Rikenellaceae bacterium | reverse complement strand
ATTCGGAAAATGAGCGTATCCGGCAGATTGCAGACACGTTATTCAAGGATGAAACCAATCTTTCTTCATTGATAAAAAAAGCTCTCTCGTTTACCCACGACTACTTGGTATTCGATGATTCGTTGGCTCGCCAGATCGATGCGGGAACTTGTAGAACCCTCGATGTTCAGCGCATTCTCGACACGCGAAAAGGGACTTGCAGCGAATATGCCAATCTGTTTATCGCGCTCATGCGGTATAAAAAAATCCCCGCCCGATTCTGTGTGGGATATATCTATGATCCGGATTATAAGGCGGAAGGGACACATGCCTGGCCCGAATGTTACATCGACGGCGTGGGTTGGTTCGCGGTCGACCCGACGATCAATTCATTGGGATTTCCTCATTTTATGGCGATCAAAATGCGTCATGGGTTGGATTACGAAGATTGCGACATTCGGACGTTAGGGCAGGATATCGAACCGATAAAGATTGAAAAATCAACCTATTCTGCTCCCCTTTTGTAAGGAAAACACAGAAAGATAACCGTTATCAAAGACATCTAACGCCGACAGGTGCAAGGAGGGTTGGGATATAAAAACCGGTTCAGATGCGAACAAGAATCTCCTGATGCAGGGACGCACATTTTTTCAGGCGAAATAATCCATTAAAAAGCATTTATTGCTATCTTTGTTCATCCCCGGTGCGAGTATCCAATAACCTTAAACCCCCAAGCACTATGAAAATGACCCGTCGCGAATGGCTTCGAATGGTCGGCGTGGCTGCTGTGGCCTCGGCCATGCCCCGCTCGCTGCAAGCCGCCATCGACTACAAAAAGCAAGTCGAACCCGTGATCCGTGAATTCGAAAAACCGATGTTCGATATCCCGGGCCAGGTTGCCGCGCCCGCCATCGTCGAATCGATCGAACTGTTGCGCAGCGGCAACAGTTACTTCGTCCGCACTCGTTCGAAAGATGGCGCTGTCGGTATTACCGGCACCAAGCAAATCAACGATTTTATTCCGATTTTCACCAATCTGGTGGCTCCCCACTTTATCGGGAAGGACGCCCGCAACATCGAATCGCTCGTCGACTCGGTCTGTCAGGCCAACTATAAACTGGTCGGGATTCCGTTCTGGAGCCCTGTGGCTTACGTCGAGCAGAGTTTATTCGACATGCTCGGCAAGATGGCCGGCAAGCCGGTAGGCGAAATGCTCGGCGGTGTGGTACGCGATGAGATTCCGGTATACCTTTCGGGCTCGGACCGCATCCTGAGTGCCGAGGAAGAAGTTGACGTTTATGTGCGCGGCGTAGCCGAAACAGGCGCCAAGATGGTCAAATTCAAGATCGGCGGCCGCATGAGTCGCAACGTCGACGCCTATCCCGGCCGCACGGAAACCCTGCTCGAACTGGCCCGCAAGAAACTGGGCGACAAGATCATCCTGGCCACCGACGCCAACGGGACCTACGACATTCCGAATGCGATCCGCATCGGCCGCATCATGGAAGGCCTGGGCTACGCCTTCTTCGAAGAACCCTGCCCATGGGAAAATTTCATGGAAACCAAGGCTGTGGCCCACGCACTCGATATTCCGGTCGCACTCGGCGAACAGCATTCGAGTTTCCCGCAGTTCCAGTGGATGCTCGAAAACGACGTGATGCGCATCGTGCAGCCCGATATCAACTACAACGGCGGTCTGGTGCGTATCAAACGTGTGGCCCGGATGGCCGAATGGTATGGCCGCGACATTGTGCCCCACAATACCCAGACGGGGGCGGTTTCGGTCAACATCCTGCAATTTGCCTCGTGCACGCCCAATGCCCAGCCCTACATGGAATACCCGTGGCGTGCGCCACGGCAGACGCCGAGTTGGTACAAACCCGACTTCCGGATTGTCGACGGCAAGATCAAAGTGCCCAAGACTCCGGGGATGGGGATCGATTTCGACCCCGATTACCTGGCCAAAGCCACGGTTGTGGCCCGGATTGAAAAATCCAACGCCAGCGGTGCTTCATCCGGCTCCGGCACGCATTAAACCCGTAAGGGGGTCGATCGTTTCCCCTTCCGTCATTCATTAAAAAAGGCTGCTCCTTTCCGGGCAGCCTTTTTTGATGGAACGAAAAAAACTATTTGCGGACTTCGTCCGAAACAGAGAGTTTTTTGCGGCCTTTGGCACGGCGGGCAGCCAACACCTTACGCCCGTTGGGCGTGGCCATTCTTTCGCGGAAACCGTGTTTGTTGCGGCGTTTGCGCTGCGAGGGTTGGAACGTTCTTTTCATCTTCTTTTATCTCTTTTTCTTATTACGATCTGCTGCGAGCCCCATCGAAAGGCGAACCGCTACGAGCCCCGGATTCTTTCTCCGACACGCTTTTCCGTTTGTTTTAGGTTGAAAAACAAGACGGCGGCGGAGTGCAAATATACAACTTTTTCAGATAATCAAAAATTTTACGGTCGAATTGTGCCTCACGGCATCCCGGAGATTCAACTTCACTCTGACAAATGAGCCTTCCGATATCCGGGAAATTGACTTTGTTCGGACAAAAATGGCAAAAATCGGTGCGCATTTTGCAGATTGGGGATTAATACCTATCTTTGTTTCTTCAAAAAGGGTCCGATGGCCGAGTGGTCAGGCACAGGTCTGCAAAACCTTCTACAGCGGTTCGAGTCCGCTTCGGACCTCCGAAACCTTTCTACGCCTTACGTGTAGAGAGGTTTTGTTTTGTGCCGAAATGATCCCCTACCGGAAAACTCTTTTTTCCCGATTACATTTTAGATATAACCTTTTTTCGGAATATTCCGATGCCGGGGAACCTTGACTACAAGATCATCTGCAGGATCGGGATCAGGATAGCGGTCACCAACCCCATCAGGCCGATGGCCAGGCCGCTGATCGCTCCCTCGACAGCACCGAGTTCGATGGCGCGGGCAGTACCGATGGCGTGTGCCCCCGAACCCAAGGCCAACCCCCGGGCAATGCGGTCGGTCACCCCCAACTTTCGCAGGACGAAGGGCCCTGCCATACTGCCAAAGATCCCGGTAAAGATGACCGCTATCGAGGTGATCGCCGGAATGCCTCCCGCCGCGCCCGACACCGACAGGGCGATGGGCATGGTCACCGACTTGGGTTTAAGCGAGATTTCGACCGCCTTTTCGACCCCCAACCAACGCGAAATGAGCGTCACGCTCACGATCCCGATCGTGCTGCCGACCACCACCGAAGTCAGGATCGACACCCACCGGCGGCGAATGTCGTCGAGCTGTTCGTAAAGCAAATATCCCAACGAAACGACTGCCAGACCCAACATAAAATCGATGAATTGCGTCCCGGCGCGGTACTCCGCATAGGGCATCCCTGTCGCCTTGAGAAAGATGATAACCATCGCCACCGAGGTCAGCAGCGGGTGCAGCACCTTGACCCCCGTCCGACGATAGAGCCATAACGCGGCCAAGTAGATCCCGACGGTAAAGGTCAACAGGAAAAGCTGCGATCTGAAAAGTTCGTTCATCGCCCCCTCCTTTCCCGTTTGTGCGCCCGGTAGCGAAGGCTACGGTCCATCCCCTGCTGTGTAAGGCCGACGGCGCCGATCACCAACACCGTACTCACTATGCAGGCGGTCAGGAACGGCCAGAAATTACCGGCGATCAAGCCCCACGCATCGATGAGCCCCACCGACACGGGAATAAAGAAGAGCACCATATTGTTGAGGATGAACCGGGCCGCTTGGCGCACATCACCCGGACGGATCACTTTCAGCACAAGCGCCAGAAACAGGAGCACCATCCCGATCACACTCGACGGGATTATGCCCCCGGTCAGGCGGCTGATCCCCATCCCGAGGAGGTAAAACAACAGAATATAAAACAGTCCGACCATATTCGAGGGTTGCTCCGCTATTCGACAGGGGTCAGGCGGGCATACTTCAACAGGAGCGTTTTTGTGCCGGCCACGTCGAATTCGACGGTTGCTTTCGCCCCGTTGGGGGTGTCTTCGAGCAGCAAGATACGGCCGCGGCCGAATTTTTCGTGTTCGACGATACCGCCTGTACGGAGTTTTCCAATGCCTGCCGAAACACCGGGAGAGGATACCGGAATCGCTCCACTTGCAGCGGCAGCGTTTCCGCCGGCAGTCATGTCTTCGGGATCGGCGGCCAAACGCTTGCCGATACTTTTCATGTTGGCGCTCCATGCCGGAACAGGCGTGCGGACCGGAGTCACACGGGCCGGATCTTTCGGCTCGTAGGCCGGACACCGACGTCCGCCGCGAGCGGAGTTTTCTGCATCCCTGCGTTCGGAGCGGCTCCCCTGTTGAAAACCACCGCGGCCCGCTCCGCCCCGGTTGCCACCATAAAAACGGCGGATATCTTCGTCGGTATCGTCTCGCAGGGCCGGATCGACCACGCGGCTGTCATCCGAAAACGTGAGTTCGAGGTATTGCGGGTCGATCTCTTTCAGAAAACGGCTCGGCGCGTTCGAAGTCACCTGACCCCAACGGAAACGGGTCTGCGAAAAGGTCAGTACCGCCCCTTTCCGCGCTCGGGTCAGAGCGACGTAAAACAGGCGGCGTTCCTCTTCGATCCCTTCGAGTGTGTCGTTGCTCATCTGGCTCGGAAAGAGGTTTTCTTCAAGGCCGACGATGTAGATATAGTCGAATTCGAGGCCCTTGGCCGAGTGGACGGTCATCAACGTCGCCCGGTTGTTGCGGTCTTCGTCGTTCGCGTCCATGTCGGTGAGCAGGGCGATGTTCTGCAGCCAGTCGTCAATCGTCACCGCGACGCCTTCCGACCCTTCCTGCCGCGACTCGACGTATGAGGCGATCGAACCCAACAGTTCGTCGATGTTTTCCAAGGCGCTCGTCGCCTCAGGTGTCTGTTGCATCTTGAAGCTGCCGATGATGCCCGAGCGTAGGGCGATCTGCATCCCCAACTCGTAGGCGGGCAATGTATTGATCTGTGCGCTCAGCTCCTGTACCGTGGCAAAGAAATCGGCCACTTTCCGGGCCGCCCCGCCGTTCAACCCCATTTCGGCCGGGCTGAGCGCCTCCATCGCCGCCCAAAGGCTGATGCCGCGCTCGCGAGCCGCATCAGCGATACGATTAAGGGTCACGTCGCCGATGCCGCGCGCCGGATAGTTGACGATGCGGCGCAGCGCCTCGTCATCCTGATGGTTGACAACCAACCGCACATAGGCCAACACATCCTTCACCTCCTTGCGTTGGTAGAACGATTGGCCGCCGTAGATACGGTACGGGATGCCCCGTCGGCGGAAAGCTTCTTCCAAAGCCCGCGACTGGGCGTTCGTGCGGTAAAGGATAGCGAGTTCATTATAGGACTCGACCTCGCCTTTACGCAATTTCTGAAAAACGTCCGAGGCGACGATCAGCGCCTCCTCCTGGTCGGTATAGGACCGGCACACGCGGATCTTTTCGCCGTCCGTATTCTTCGAAAAGACCTTTTTGGGCAACTGGCGCTTGTTCTTCTCGATCACGCTGTTGGCGGCATTGACAATCGTCGGGGTCGAGCGGTAATTCTGTTCGAGCTTAAAGATCCCGGTCTGGGGATAGTCGTGTTGGAAACGCAGGATGTTTTCGATCTTCGCCCCGCGGAAAGAGTAAATGCTCTGCGCATCATCACCCACCACGCAGATATTCCGGTGTTGTTCGGCGATGCGCCTGACGATCAAGTACTGGGCAGTGTTCGTATCCTGGTATTCGTCGACCAACACATAGCGGAACTGCTGTTGGCAGCGGGTCAACACGTCCGGAAAATCGCGGAAGAGCAGGTTCATATTGAGCAACAGATCGTCGAAGTCCATCGCCCCGTAGCCCTTGCACCGCCTGACATACAATTTATAGACCTCGGCAAATTGCGGCCGCCGGCGTTCGACGTCCTCGGCCACCAACGCCGGATTGGCCTCATAGGCCGCCGCCGTTACCAAGTTGTTCTTTGCCAGTGAAATACGGGCGAATATATCGTTCGGTTTATAATAATCTTCATTGAGGTTCATCTCTTTGACGATGGAGCGAACCACATTGCGACTGTCCGATGTGTCGTAGATCGTGAACGACGAAGGGTAGCCCAGTTTGTCGGCCTCGTTACGCAGAATGCGGGCAAAAACCGAGTGGAATGTCCCCATCCACAGCCGCCGCGCTTTCTCTTCGGACACTGCCCGGCCGATGCGCTCCTTCATCTCGCGGGCCGCCTTGTTGGTAAAGGTCAGGGCCAACACTTGCGACGGGTTGACCCCCTCGCTGATCATGTGGGCAATGCGGCAGATCAGCACACGGGTCTTCCCCGACCCCGCCCCCGCCACGATCAGGGCAGGGCCCTGGTAGTTGACGGCGGCTTCGCGCTGTACTTCACTCAGTTGATTCAGGTATTCCGACACGGCGTTTTCAGATTACGTGCAAAGATAGCCTATTTTCCCGATCCGCAGGTTTTTCGGAACGATAAAACGGCAGTTGGTCGGATAGTCGGATTCCCTTCGGGTATAAAGACAAAAAGTTGTCCGTCCGAAAGGTCTTTAGCTTTAGCCATTCGCACAACGACAAAAAAGGCCGCCCCAGAAAGGCGGCCTTTTGAAGGATGACGATCTGAAAATTATAAGCCTTGTGCGGCCTTGGTTGCCACATAAGTGACTTTCAGTGCTTCAGCTCTACGCAACTCTTGTTTCACATCGGTAACCACCCCCATGCGGGTCGCTTGGTCGGCCTTGAGGCTGACCATCATGAACGGACGGTCGGCTTCGCCGAGTTTGTCACGTTCCGAGGCGATAAATTGTCCGATGTCAGCTGCGGTGCGATAAGTATCATTAAGTTGGATACGGGGAGTATCCCCGAATTTCTGACGCATCGCACGGCTCGGCGGACCGATGTGGATATAGCTGACCAACGATTTCTTTTCCAGTTTCTGGATTTCGGTGGCTTCGGGCAACTTATACTGAACCAGGAGTTCCTGTTCACGCATCGTCGAAGTGGCCATGAAGAAGAACAGGATCATGAACACCACGTCGGGAAGAGACGACGTCCCGATCGCGGGAACTTCTCTCTTCTCTTTTTTACGGATAACTGCCATAACTATATCTTGTCAATGTTACGCGGTTCTGCTTCAGAGATCTGCGTCGGCACGGCTTTTTGCACGGCTTCGCGTTGGGCGTCATTCAGGTCGATGAATTTCTTGCCGAAATACTGATTGGACACCTCGTCGCGAATTTCGTTGAAAGCGCGCGTCAACTCATTCTGTACCTGCACATACGTATTGTAGCTCGTCCCACGGTCGTTCTGGAGCGAAACCACTCCCTTGCTGACCATGAACTTCCCGATCAACGGGATGTCGGCCTCCTCTTTCGTCGGGAGGTTCGGATCGTCATAAGGGTTCAGGACGAATTCCTTTACCTTATCCTTGATCATGTTCGCGGTCATCGGTTGCCCGCCGACCATGATCCCATCGAATTTGTTGACCGAGACGAACAGCAGGTTTCTCCGGTTCACATCCATTCCCGGGTCTCGTTGATCCTCTTCCTGCATCGGCGGCAACACGCGTTGGATACCGGAGTCGGTATTCATCGTCGTGGTCACCAGGAAGAAAATCAGCATCAGGAACGCGATGTCGGCCATCGAGCCTGCGTTGATTTCCTGTATTTTTCTCTTACCCATTGACAGAATTATTTAAATGCGTTCCGGATTTCACCGTACAGGATAACCACAACGGTGGCTATCAGGAAGAAATACATGGTGAACAGTTCGATATCGGTCAGTTTGGTCCAAAAAGGATCGTCATAGACGCTTCCCGGGGTAATGACCGGGTCACCGCTCGCCATGGTCGAGGAAACCCCAACAACAACGGCGATGATGGCCAACCCGAGCAGAGAGTTAGTGGCGCTTTTCGGATTTTGAATGACGGCAATCGCCGGGAAAAGAATAACGCAGGCTACCGCGATCCCCAACATGATGTATCCCCAACGCAACATCACGTCGACCGACACCGAATCGATGACGAAGTACAACCCGATGGCGAGGATCGAAATGATCATCAACACCCATCTTACGATTGATAAATATTTCATTTGTTCTCGATTTTCAGGTTGGAGAATTATTTGCGGTTGTATTTGGCCAGGATGTCAAGCAGGGTGATCGACGAGTCTTCCATGCTCAGAACGAGCGATTCGATCTTGTTGATCAAGTAGTTGTAGAAGATTTGCAGGATGATGGCCACGATAAGACCGGCAACGGTCGTCAAAAGGGCCACTTTCATACCGGAAGCGACGATGGTCGGCGAAATGTCGCCGGCGGCCTGGATAGAGTCGAAAGCCGCGATCATACCAACCACTGTTCCCAAGAACCCAAGCATGGGAGCAAGAGCGATGAACAGCGAAATCCACGAAAGACCGGTTTCGAGTTGGCCCATCTGAACAGAACCGTACGATACGACCGACTTTTCGACTACGTCGACACCTTCGTCATAACGCTCCAAGCCCTGGTAGAAAATGCTAGCTACCGGGCCGCGGGTGTCGCGACAGATTTCCTTGGCGGCGGCAACGCCGTTGGTGTTGAGGGCTTCTTCCACTTTCGAGAGAAGTTTTTTGGTGTTCGTGGTAGCGAGGTTCAGATAGATGATGCGTTCGATCACGATGGCAAGACCCAACACCAGGCAGAGAAGGATCGGCGACATCCACGCCACACCCCCGTCCATGTACTGTTTCTTCAGGATCTGGTGCATCGGTTCGCCGGCTACATCGGTTTCTGCGTTGGCAACGGCAACTTCCTCGGTAGCGGCAGGTGCAGCGGGAATCGAGTCCTGGGCATAAGCGTTGGCCGAGTACAGGCTCAAAAGACCTACCACGGACAGAATTACAAAAAGTTTTTTCATAACGGGAAAATTAGTTTTAATTGGTACTTTTAGGTTTATGTTTTTGTCAGGTTGCAGCTTAAGTCGAATTTTGGTCAAAAATAGCGAAAAGTTTTATACATACGCAAACATGGGGATGAAATTCTCCTCATTTTTTGCATTTTGTTCCCGACCGGATGAGAAAAAACGGGCAAACAGCGAACTTTTTTCCCGATAGAAACCAAATTTTTCCTCTCGTATCTTCCGATCCGGGCTATGCGGAGAAAGCGAGATTCGAACTCGCGATGCCCTTTTGAGGCATACGCACTTTCCAGGCGCGCACCTTCAACCACTCGGTCATTTCTCCGTAAATTTCAGTGCGAAATATACGAAATTTTTCTGATTGTGAAAATTTTTCCCTGCAAATTCCACCGACTGTCTTCGATCGGGAGGCGTCTCAAGGGGTCGTTTCACCCCGGATCGGACCGTTGAGGCACTCTTTCAACTGGTTGGGCGGCAGTTTCTGGCCCAACAGGCACATCAATTTTGTCACGGCCGATTCGGTGGTTATCTCCCCGCCGCCGACCACGCCGACCTGCTGCAGGCGGATACCCGTTTCATAGCGTTCCATCGCCACCCGGCCCGCATGGCACTGGGTGACGTTGATCACCACCACCCCGCGGCGGATCGCTTCGTCAAGGCAATCGATAAACCACTCATCGGTCGGGGCGTTGCCCGAACCGTAGGTTTCGAGCACCACCCCTCGCAAGTGCGGGATCGAAAGCATCGAACGGAAAGTTTCGGGTGTCATCCCCGGGAAAATCCTGATCACGGCCACGCTGCGCTCAAGCGCCGTGGCGATGTCGAACGGCGGCAGGAACGAGTCGGTGTGGCGGATCGCGGCGTAATTATAGTGAATATCCACCCCCACTTCGGCCAACGGCGGGTAGTTGTCCGACCGGAAGGCGTTGAAGTAATCGGCATTGAACTTCCGTGTCCGGTTGGCTCGGAACAGGTTGTTCTGAAAGTAGATGCACACTTCGGGGACGACCGCCCGGCCATTTTCTTTCGCCGCGGCGATTTCGACCGCTGTAATCAGGTTTTCGCGGCCGTCGGTACGCAGCACCCCGATCGGGATCTGGCTACCGGTAAAGATGACCGGCTTGGTCAGGTTGAGCGTCATAAAACTCAGGGCCGAAGCGGTATAGGACATCGTGTCGGTTCCATGCAGCACGACGAAACCGTCGTATTTGTCGTAGTTTTCCCTGATGACCTGCGCAATGCGCACCCACAACTCCGGAGTGACGTTGGCCGAGTCGATCGGCGGGTCGAACGTCGCGGCGTTGATTCTCAGATTGAATTTTTTGAGTTCGGGCACCTCCTGGTCGATCTGGTCGAAGTTGAAGGGCGAGAGTATGCCTGTTTCGGGATTGGTCTTCATCCCGATCGTCCCCCCCGTATAGAGGATTAGGATTGAGTTTTTCATGTTTTTTGACCTTTTCAAAGGACTAACTTACGAAAAATTTCCGTTTTTTAACGAACGGGGAACTTTTCCGGTCCGGGGTTTTGCCTGATCCTCCCCGCATCATTTGCCGACAGGTGGGACACCCTGCCGTTAAAACACAAAAAAATGGCGTTTGCCGAAAATAAAAAGCAAAAAAACGGTGGGGAAAACTCCGGGAAATCGTATCTTGTACATTACGTGTAGTCCGGCAAAAAGGCTGTGCCAAAGCCGTCGGGGCGACCCGCCTCGTTAACCGGATTAAAATGAAATTATAATGAAAAGAATCGTCGCGTTGACCGTCACGATCCTGTTGGCAGGCTCGATCGTCCGGGCACAGTGGTCGAAGGCATCCGCTTCCTGACCCGCGACACCTGCCCATGCTGTCGAATCCCGAGGACGTGGAAATGATCCTGAAAAACGGATGGAACGAGAAGACCCTCTGTGCCTCGGCCATCGAAAAGACAGACCGCCATACGTTGGTAATCAACCTGCAACAACCCTACGGCGCGATTCTTACTTCGCTCGCCCGGGCCGGCCGGATGAATTATGACAAAGATTTTATCATCCGCAACGCCTTCGAACTGCTCGACAATCCCGGCGAATTTTATTTCGACCGCCGCAAGCAACGGATCTTTTATTACACGGAAGACGAGGACATGGATAAGGCCGAGGCAGTGGCTCCGGTCAGCGAAAGGCTGATCCGAATCTGCGGTACGTCGGTCGACAAACGGGCCAAAAACCTGGCGTTCGAGGGCATCACTTTCTCACACGACGCGTGGAAGCTGATGGAGATCGAAAACTCCTATGGTTTCGGCGGTATCCATACCCTCGGTCTGGCGATCAAATACATTCCCGACGGCAACTGGCACCCGACGCAATACAACAGCATCGACGTCCCCCCCGGGACGATCGACGTAAAGAATGGCGAAGGCATCGAATTTGTCCGCAACCGCTTCGTGCAACTCAACGCCGCCACGGCGGTGAGCTACGTCAACGACGCGGTCGGCGGGTGCGTCGAGGGTAACTTCTTCAACGACCTGTCGGGCAACGCGATCATGGAAAACGCCGGGATCGAAGCCCTCATTCCGCGACATCATCCCCGCCCGGGAGCCGGAAGAGGTGACCACTTATCCCTACGTGCCGAAAGAGTCCTGGATCAACTAATTCGGGAAAAGGCAACAAAAAAGACCGGGAGACACGACTTCCCTGTTTTTTTTGTATCGGGGCGCAATCCGGCGCCAGAGGGTTGTGTCATGCAGGATGTTATCTCCCCTCCAAGCCGGCGGCTACGGTTTCGAGCGCTTCACGGTCGAGTTTCACCCGGACCATGCCCATCGGGTGGTAGCGGCGCGAGTTCTTGATCGCGGCGTAGACAATCGTGTAGACGTCGTCGCCCTCGGGAATCAGGCACAGCGGAGTGCGCATCGTGTCCCACCATTTGGCGACCTTCACATCGATCGGGATGTAACGGGCCCTGCTCCAACGGTAACCGTCCTTCGAAAGCGTGTAGGCGATCTGGTTCGGCAGTTTCAGGTAAGACGGGCCGCCGTCGAACACGGCGATATAAAGGCCGTTGGGCAGGCGCGACACAATCGGGTTTTCGACGAACCACGGGTGAATCGACGTGGTCGGGTTAACCGTATCGGGAAGGCGCGTCCACGGGCCTTCGAGTTTGTCCGAACCGGCCAGACCAACGAACCAGCCCTTGCCGCTCTTGAGCGGATAGTCGCCCTTGTTCATGAACGGGTAAGCCCCGCTGAAGAAGCCCAACCACTCGCCTTCGCCCACCTGATAGGGGAAGAATGAGGCGACGCCTTGGCGGCCTTCCCACCATTGCGAGTCAAGGCCCGGTTCCATCACGACGGTCACGTCGCGATAGGGGCCGCCGATACCTTCGATACCTTCGACCGTCGATTCGCACCGCCAGATGCGGCCGAAAGAGTGGTTCGGGGAAATTTCACGGTCGGTCGTGTAAGCGAGATAGTGGCCGTACCAACGGTTTTTCTCCTTGCTGAAGATCGGCATATAGGACCAGATCGCCGAACGACGGTCGTTCATCGGATTGTCTTCATGCACGAGGGCATAGACACCGGTTGCCTGTACGATCGTCGACCGGCGCGTCCAATGGACCGCGTCAGTGCTCGTCCAGTGGCCGATGCGGGTTTTCACGCGGTCGTAGTTGGCCGGTTTGCCGATCTCGCCCGCGCGTTCGGTCGGAAACATGTGATAGGTGTCGCCGACCCTGACAATGCAACCGCCTTCGAAACCGCCCTGGATCCCTTCGGTGCCGGGCATGCCCTCTTCGACCACGGGTTCATTCGGGCCGCCGATCACGGAGAACACCTGCGGGCCTTCGGCAAAGCCTTCGATGTAGAAGGCTTCGTAATCCGTTTCGTCCTTGATCTCGGCGTCACGCATCACGATGCGTTGGTTGGCGGGCACCGCTCCCAAGATCGCCACGTGAAAACCGGGGGCGGCGGGTACGGTGATCTGCTGTTGGCCCGAAGGATAATTCACGGCATAGACGTCCATCGCCGGCAATTCGGTCACACTCAGTGCGTTGAGCATTACCATATCAGCGACGGGTTTTCCTTTATGGAAATCAAGGTGCTGAAGCATCGCGGCGTCGGTCGCCTGGCCCGGCGCAGCGGCGAGACCCACCAACAACTTGACCGGACGCGTGAAGCGCAGGGTGAGCGTGGTGGCCTGCATATTGCCTTTTTCGTCGACCGGCAGGCGCACCCCCTTCAATCCCCGGATCTCTGGAGCGATGTGAAGGATGCTGCGGAAATTGCCCGAATAGGGGTTGCCATACTCAACGGCATCGAAATTCCGGAAACCGGGCGAAAGCATAGTGTAGGCGGCCGGCGTCGAGGCGGTCCCCGGCAGCGTTTGCGGCGCCGAGGCCCAAGCTCCGCCCGCGATAACGAGCGTCAGAAATAAACCGATCTTTTTCATACAATTCTCAGGGTTTGGTAATGGAAAACTTTTTCCGGCCGTTTCATGGTTTCCCGTTGCGCCGCTGCCTCCGGCTGCAGCGGTGAATGTCGAAGTGCCTTCCGGCATCGGGGGGGACTTTGTTTGGACAAATATAATAAGAACCTTTGTAAAAATGGCAAAGCAGCGTCCGACCGATGAAAAAACGACGGCGTTTATCTGAAAACGCCATTGCTTTTCCCGGATAAAATCCGTACCTTGCGCCACTTTACGGAGCGCTTCTCCCCGCGAGCCCAAAAACTGTAATTTCCCGCTATGAAAATTTCATACAACTGGTTGAAGGAATACCTTAACCCGCTGCCTCCGGTCGAAGAAGCGGCCGTGATCCTTACCTCGACCGGGCTCGAAGTCGAAGGGCTCGAAAAAACCGAAACCATCCGCGGAGGCCTCGAAGGCGTGGTGGTGGGCCATGTGCTCACCTGCGAGAAACACCCCGACGCCGACAAGTTGAGCATCACCACCGTCGACCTGGGCGACGGCACCCCGACCCGGATCGTGTGCGGCGCACCCAACGTCGCCGCCGGGCAGAAAGTGCTCGTGGCGACCATCGGTTGTACCCTCTACCCCACCGGCGAAAAGGAAGGCTTCCGTATTAAAAAGAGTAAGATCCGCGGGGCGGAATCCAACGGGATGATCTGCGCCGAAGACGAGTTGGGCTTGGGCACAAGCCACGAGGGGATTATGGTATTACCCGCCGATGCGCCCGCCGGAACACCCGCCAAAGATTATTTCCGGATCGAGAACGACTATACGGTCGAAATCGGGCTCACCCCCAACCGCATCGACGCCGGTTCTCACTTCGGCGTGGCGCGCGACCTGGCTGCCTGGTTGAAGACCAACGGACGCGAGGCCGTGTTGGAATTGCCGGAAACTATTGCCGTGGCAGCCGATTCCGGGGAATCACCGATCAAGGTCGTGGTCGAAAACGCTGAAGCCGCCCCCCGGTATATGGGCTTGGTGGTGTCAGGTCTGAAAGTGGCCCCTTCGCCCGAGTGGCTGCAGAAACGGTTGCGCGCGATCGGGATCAATCCGAAAAACAACGTCGTTGACATTACCAATTATATCCTTCACGCCGTCGGGCAACCGCTCCACGCTTTCGATGCCGGCAAGATCGGCGGCGGGAAGATCGTCGTGCGGACTTGTCCGGAAGGAACGCCTTTCGTAACCCTTGACGGTGTCGAGCGGAAACTTTCGGCCGCCGACCTGATGATCTGCGACGCAGGACAGCCGATGTGCATCGCCGGGGTGTTCGGAGGGATGGACTCGGGGGTGACGGAAGAAACGACCTCGGTTTTCATCGAAAGCGCTTATTTCAACCCGGTGTGGGTACGCAAAACGGCCAAGGCCCACGGGCTGAGCACCGATTCGTCGTTCCGTTTCGAGCGCGGCGTCGACCCGGAAATGACGCCCTACGCCCTGCTGCGCGCCGCCCAACTGATGGTCGAGTTGGCAGGCGGGACGATCGTTTCAGGAGTGATCGACAGTTACCCGGTAAAGATGGACCCGTTCGTGGTGAACGTTGCCTATGAGCGTATCAACCGGCTGATCGGCAAAGAGATCCCCGCCGAAAAAGTTAAAGAGATCCTTGCCGCCCTCGATATCAAAGTCGAAAAAGAAACGGCGGACGGACTTGACCTGCTTGTACCGGCCTACCGCGTCGATGTAAAGCGCGAGGCCGACGTGATCGAGGAAATCCTTCGGATTTACGGCTACAACAATGTCGAAATTCCACAGCAGGTACACGCGACGTTGGCCTATGTCGCCCAACCCGACCGCGAACGGATGGTCAACTCTGTTTCGAACTTTCTGACATCGAACGGCTTCAACGAAACTATGAGCAATTCGCTCACGAAAGCTTCTTATTATGAAGGGTTGGCCAATTATCCGGCCGAGCGCTGCGTAAAAATACTCAATCCGTTGAGCAACGACTTGAACGTAATGCGCCAGACGCTGCTTTTCAACGCGTTGGAAGCTGCACAGCTCAATGTCAACCGCCGTCATGCCGACCTCAAATTTTACGAGTTCGGCAATTGCTATTTCTATGACGGGGCGAAAAAAGAGTCGGGCGGTTTGGTTCCCTACCGCGAGGAATTCCGGCTGGCAATGTTGGTGACCGGCGCGGCGCAGGCTCCGTCATGGAATATCAAATCGGCTCCCGCCGACTTTTTTACGTTGAAAGCCTGCGTCGAAAAGATCCTGCGCCGGTTCGGGCTCGATATCTATGAGTCGCAGACCGAATCGCTGATTTCCGATTTTTACACAGAAGCCGTCAGCTATAAACTAAAGGGGAAACGCGTGTTCGAAATGGGCGTGGTCTCCAAGAAATTGCGCAACGCATTCGATATCCGGAACGATGCCTGCTACCTTGAAATGGATTTCGGCGTGCTGATGAATATCGTTAAAAACCACACGATCACCGTGACTGAACCGACCAACTACCCCGAGGTGCGCCGCGATCTGGCGTTGCTCGTCGACCGCGGGGTGAACTTCGAACAGTTGCGCCGCCTGGCCTTTTCGACCGAGAAAAAGCTGTTGAAACGGGTCACCCTGTTCGACGTTTACGAAGGGGACAAACTGCCCGAAGGTAAAAAATCCTATGCTCTGGGCTTTGTACTGCAAGACCCCGCAGGCACGATGACCGACACCGCGACCGACCGCGTCGTCGGCGCCCTGATCGCCCGTTTCGAAAAAGAGACCGGCGCGCAAGTGAGAAATTAACCACCGCAAAAAAACATATGCAGGAAAAAATCTTAATCCTTGACTTCGGTTCCCAATACACCCAACTGATCGCGCGTCGGGTGCGGGAACTCAACGTGTATTGCGAAATCCAACCCTATAACCGGCCCGTGGCGATCGACGCTTCGGTACGCGGGGTGATCCTTTCGGGCAGCCCGTCTTCGGTGCGCGATGAAAAAGCGCCCCGGATCGACCTGAGCGGGATCAAGGGCAAACTGCCGCTGTTGGGCATATGCTACGGTGCCCAGTACCTCTCCCATAACTTCGGCGGTGAGGTGAAACCTTCCGGCAGCCGCGAATACGGCCGTGCGATGCTGACCATCGGCGACGAATCGTCGCCCCTGTTCCGCGGGTTGTCGAAAACGACTCAGGTGTGGATGTCGCACGGCGACACGATCGTCAGGATCCCCGCCCATTACAAGGTAATTGCCGGCACTCCCGACGTGGAGGTGGCCGCTTACCGCATCGAGGGCGAAGAAACCTACGCCATCCAGTTCCACCCCGAGGTATACCACTCGACCGAAGGGCAAAAACTGCTGAAAAATTTCGTGGCCGATATCTGCGGATGCAAGCAGGATTGGACTCCGAAATCGTTTGTCGCACACACCGTCAAAGAGTTGCAAGAACAGATCGGCACCGACCGGGTGATCCTCGGCCTGTCGGGCGGCGTCGACTCGTCGGTGGTGGCCGAGTTGTTGCACCAAGCCATCGGCGACCAACTGACCTGTATTTTCGTCGACCACGGACTGCTGCGCAAGCACGAGTTCGAAAGTGTGCTCGATTCGTATAAAAC
>JAITVB010000055.1 GCA_031286025.1 Rikenellaceae bacterium | reverse complement strand
GCCATCAGGGCCACAACTGCGATCCACAGGATTTTTTTCATATCGGTTTTGCTGTTTTTGATCTGTTTACAGAGATGGAGTGTTGGCGGCATCGGCAGACGAGTCGGCCGGCAGAGCCGGAAGCGGGGCTTCGGCCAAGGCGGTGAGCGGAACTTCTTCGCGTACGACAAAGGCGCGCTCAAAACTCTCCCTGACCCGCCCCCAGAGCATGACGGCCTCGTCTGAGGTGAGGCAATTGCCCACAGTCACCTTATAGTTGGGCGCTTCGTAGACCAGGTAAACGGGAATGCCCGGAAACGCTTCGCTGAACCGGCGTTGGATCGCCTGGGCGTTCGACCGGGCGTTCTGGTTGTTGTCGACAAAGATACGCACACGGTAGCCCTGTATGGTGCTTTTCCCGACGGGCATACGGTTCACCTGGACGCGGATGTCATCGGCTTCGCTGATGCTGATGCGACTGCCGTCGGCCGCGGGTTGGGCCAACATGGTTTTGAAAGCGGTCGGCGAGGAGGTCTGGGCCGAAAGCATGCTCCCGAACCCCAGGCAAAGGGTGGCGAAAGCAACGGTCAGGATGTGTTTTTTCATCGGTCTCGAAAAAATTACCACGGCAAAGGTAGTGAATTCCCTCTGGTTTTCGCCGAGATTTCATCCAATAATTGTTTTAGGGGCATGTTTTCGACGTGAAATGTGCGGCGCAGGCTACCGGCCTGCAAGCGGATATCGCCCGACACGGAAAGCGTTTCCGGTTTGTCGACCCACGACATCAACCCCATGAATCCCATCGGGCCGGCCGATTTTACGGTGATCGGCACGGTGATTTCGGTTGTCGAACGTTTGGGCAGGACGATGGCTTGGTCAAGGGTAACGTAGAGCAATTCGCCACCCGTGGGATGGGAAACGACCAGGTCGGCTTCGCGGACGGTGATCGTGTGGCGCGAATCGTTGCTCACTTCCAACACCGCATTGAGGCGCGCCTGCGACATCGAGGCGCCGGCCATGTCCATCTTGAGGATTTCGACAATCTGCACGTCGCCGGCATCGATTTTTACGCACGACGCCACCCCAACGGCCACGAACAGGATCAACAGGATTTTTTTCATATCGTCAACTTTTTCTATTTCGTTGCTGTGTAAAGGGTAACGAGCCCGCTTGTCCACCGGGCCTGTCCGGCCTGCGAAAATCCGGCATCGAGCAACATCCTTTCGAACCGGTCGCCATAGGGAAACGCTTCCACTGAGCGCTGCAGATAACGATACGCCTGCCGTTCGCCCGAGATCACACCGCCGATCCACGGCAACATCTTCCGGAAATAGAACGCATAGAGACTTCCGATCACTTTGTTCGCAGGCATCGAAAATTCCAGTACATATAATTTCCCGTCCGGCCGCAGCACACGCGCCATTTCGGCCAACCCGGCACCGATTTGCTCGAAATTGCGCACACCGAAAGCCACTGTCACCGCGTCGAACCCGCCGTCGGAAAAGGGGAGGGCCGTTACGTCGGCTTTGCACAGGGCGATGCGCCCGCCGAGGTTTCCGCAAGCTACTTTCCGGGTGGCGATTTTCAACATGCCGGACGACAGGTCGACTCCGGTGATGCGTGCCTCGGGAATGGCCCGGGCCAACATCAGCGCCAGATCGCCCGTACCGGTTGCCACATCGAGGATTTTCGGAGAAAGGCCGTTCTCTTTAGCCCATAGCCCGCCTTCGGTATCCTCGCCGACCACTGCCTTCACCCGTTGCACCGTACGTCGCCGCCAACTGCGGTCGACGCCCATCGAGAGCAGGTGGTTCAGCAGGTCGTAACGCAAGGCGATCCGGTCGAACATCGTCCGCACCTGATCCCCTTTTTCGGCCTGTTGGTCGTATGGTTTTATCTCTTGCGGCATACCGCTATTCGAAGCGAATGGTCTTTTCGGGCAATACCCGCGCAATGACCAACGTGGGCAGCGTTAGCAACGCCACGATCACCGCAAAGGCCCCCAGGTTGAGCGCCGCCACCGCCCCCCAGGGCACATGTACCGGCACCATCGAAAGGAAATATCCCTCGGCATTGAGTTTCAGAAAACCCGTCCACCGTTGCAGGAAACAAAGCGCCAGTCCAACCAGATTCCCCCAGAAAAGACCTTTGACAATGATGTAGGCCGAGCGGTAAATAAAGAGTTTCTGCAGGTCGCGGTTCTCCATGCCGAGCGCCTTGAGGACGCCCACCATCGAGGTTTTTTCGAGCAGGATGATCAGCAGCGCGGCGATCATGTTGAAGACGGCCACGAGTAGCATCACGGTGATGATGATCGCCCCGTTGAGGTTGTGCGTGTCGAGCCAGTCGAAAAGGACGGGATTTTGTTCGCGCAGGTTGATGACCATCAACTGTCCGTCGAGTCGGTCGGCCACACTGTTTACCGCATCGAAAACCCGAGCGCTGAAAGGAGCGAGGTCGGCAAACCGGATGCCATCGATCTCGTAGCCGGTAATTTCATCCGCCCCCCAACCATTGACCCGCTGCACGTTGCGCAGGTCTGTGAGTGCGGTCACCTGATCCATCTCGCCCAGGCCCGTGTCGTAAATCCCCGCCACGCGGAACAAGTCGCGCCGCGGCGATTCACGGACGAACACCACCTCCATCTTGCTTCCCACCTCAAATCCCATTTGCAGCGCCAGTTTTTTTGAGATCAGCACATCCTTGTTGCGGACGCCGTCGCCCACCGCAGGTAATTGGCCGTCGATCAGACTTGTCCGGAAGAACGACCAGTCGAAATCGTCGCCCACGCCTTTCAGCAATATGCCCTGGATCGCCTCTTCGCCCTTGACGACGCCCCCGGCCGCGGCATAACGGTTCATTCGCGAAAAGCCCTCGACTTCGGGGAATAAGGGCAGGAATGGTTGGTCGGCCGAAATGGGTTTTGTTTCGAGCGGGTTGCTTTGATCGTAGTGTACAATGCGTACTTGGGCGCTGAATCCGGTCAGTTTTTCGGCGATCTCGTGTTTGAAGCCTGAGATCACACCGATAGCAAGCAGCATCACGGCCATCCCGATCCCCACACTCAAGGTGGCGACCTTGACCATCACACTGTTGCGGTGTCCGCCGCTTTCGGCGATCAGTCGCCGGGCGATGAAAAACGGAGCGTTTGTCTTCTTTCCCATCGCTCGCGCCGGATCAGTATTGTTCCTTTTCGTTGGGGAAATCGCCGCTCTTGACGTCGGCGATGTAATTTTCGAACGCGCCCTTCATCGTGCCGCAAAGATCGGCGTAGCGGCGCAGGAAACGCGGGGAAAACTCGTTGTTGATCCCCAACATGTCGTGAATCACGAGCACTTGCCCGTCGACCCCGCCTCCGGCACCGATCCCGATGGTCGGGATCGAAAGCTCGCTTGCCACCCGGGTTCCGAGCGACGCCGGGATCTTTTCGAGAACTATCGCAAAACAGCCGGCCTCCTGCAACAGATGGGCGTCCGAGATCAGCTTCGCCGCTTCCTCTTCCTGCTTTGCGCGGACATTATACGTACCGAATTTATGAATGGACTGGGGAGTAAGCCCCAGGTGTCCCATCACAGGAATCCCGGCCGACAGGATGCGGTCGACCGATTCGATCACCTCGACCCCGCCTTCGAGTTTGATGGCGTCGGCCTCGGTTTCCTTCATGATGCGGATGGCCGAAGCGAGGGCCTCGATCGAGTTGCCCTGATAGGTGCCGAACGGCAAATCCACGACAACCAACGCCCGTGTCACGGCCCGTGTCACCGAACGCCCGTGGTAGATCATGTGATCGAGCGTCATCGGCACGGTGGTTTCGTGGCCCGCCATCACGTTGGCTGCCGAGTCGCCCACCAGGATCACGTCGATCCCGGCTTCGTCGAGGATACGCCCCATCGAATAGTCATAAGCGGTGAGCATCGAGATTTTCTCGCCCTTGTTCTTCATTTCCAAGAGCCGGTAGGTGGTCACGGCCCGCATCGTACTTTCGGTCGACATCGTTTTGCGTGTTAGTTGTTACGGGCAAATGTATGGAGTTATTTTCGAATAATTGCTATCTTGCCCGATCAACGAATGGGAAATGTATATCGTCAATACCTCTTTTATGGTCGAATACGCCGTCCATGCGCGGTGGCTCGACACGATGACCCGGCATTTCCTGCCGTTGGTCGCCTCGGCCGGTTTTCCGGATATCGTTTTTACGCGCGTCTTGTCCGATGAGTCCGAAGGGCATTTTACCTATTCGCTCCAGATTCCGGTTTCCGACATGACGGGCTACCGTCGCTTCGTCCACGACCTGCTTTCGGAATACATCGCCGTAGCCGACCCCGCTTTCGGTGAGCAGGTCCTCCATTTTACCTCGCTGCTGAAACGGGTCGAGTGGGGCGAAGAGTAAACGCACACTTCCCAATAAGCCCGTGTGTGTTGATTCTTTGTCGAAACAGTGGTTCGTAAAAACCGATTTACAGATTTCGGTCAAGAAAAAACCATGACTATTTGGCGATTATGAAAAAAGTAATTATATTTGCACGCTGATTTGTAAAACAATCATAATCAAACGAATGTACGCAATTGTAGAAATCGCGGGTCAACAATTCAAAGTTGAAAAAGGTCGGAAGCTCTATGTTCACCGTCTTGAGGGGGAGGAAAACTCTACCCTGAGCTTCGACAAAATCCTGCTCATTGACAACGACGGTCAGGTTAAAGTCGGCGCACCTGTAGTAAAAGGCGCCAAGGTAAACGCAACGATCCTCAAGCACTTGAAGGACGACAAGGTTGTCGTTTTCAAGAAGAAACGCCGCAAGGGCTATAAGGTGAAGAACGGCCACCGCCAGTACCTCACCCAGATCGTGGTAGACGAAATAGTTGCTTAACGTTAAAATTTTAGAGAGATGGCACATAAAAAAGGTGTGGGTAGTTCGAAGAACGGACGCGAATCTGAAAGCAAACGTCTGGGCGTGAAACTTTTCGGCGGCCAGTATGCCAAAGCGGGCAATATTCTGGTTCGCCAACGCGGCACGGTACACAATCCGGGCGAGAACGTCGGGATCGGCAAGGACCATACGCTCTATGCGTTGGTTAACGGCACGGTTACATTCCGCAGGAAGGCCGAAGGCAAATCGTATATATCGGTGACGCCGGTTTCCGAATAATTTTTACCCCTAAAGCACAGACACAATGGCAAATCATAAATCTGCAAAGAAACGGATCCGCCAGATCGAAACCCGCAAGATCCGCAACAAATATTACCATAAGACGACCCGTAACGCCGTGAAAGCGCTACGTAACACGACCGAGAAGGGTGCGGCCGAGAAATTGATGCCGAAAGTGGCTTCGATGCTCGATAAGTTGGCAAAGCGCAACATTATTCATAAGAATAAGGCGGCTAACCTGAAGAGCAGTCTGCAACTGCATGTGAACGCGATCAACTAATCGCCGGTAAGGATAAAAAAACAGGGACACATTGATGTGTCCCTGTTTTTTTATGTTCGCTCAAAGGGAGTTAAGGGAAACGGTGTTTTCGAAAGATTTTTGCTCGCCCCCCCCCCGAAAAGCTTTTCAGTAGAACGTTGTTTTTAAAGAATCTCCGGTGTAGGGACACACTCGATCTTGGCGAGGCGTGGAGTATGCCGTCCTCCTTCGAACGAATTCGACAGGAACGCATCGACAATCGAATAAGCCAACGCCTCATCGGTATATTTCGCCGCCAACGAACAAACGTTGGCATCGTTGTGCTTGCGGGCCAACCCGGCCAACTCGGGCTGCCAACAGATCGCCGCCCGCACCCCGTGATGGCGGTTCAACGACATGCTCATCCCATTGGCCGTGTAACACACTGCGATTCCAAACCGACATACGCCACCCGCCACCGCCTCGGCCAACGGATGGGCATAGTCGGGATAATCGCAACGCTCGGGCGTGTAACACCCGAAATCCTTGACCGAATAACCCAGGCCCATCACATACTCCGCCAATTTCTCCTTCAAGGCGAATCCGGCGTGGTCGCTTGCAAAGCCGATCGTAAACGTCCCCATAGACAAATAATTACATCCACAAAGGTAAGGTTTTTACCTTACAAGAATGAAAAATATAGAAAATCGGAGGGAAAATA